>NZ_WXWO01000052.1:0-187231 GCF_009904845.1 Vibrio sp. V38_P2S17PM301
GATGGGGCCAGGTCAGCTGAGCCGCCCATGAACTCAGGCAGTAGAGCGCCGAAGGCTTCCAGTGCGTTTTGTGACGCTTTACGGGAAGCGATATTGGCAGGGTTAGCCTGAAGATCAGCAATAATTTGCGCTGCTTTTTCTTCCCATTCCGCTGGCAGGTCACCGTTCACACGGCGTTTATATTCTGCGGCTTCGGCTGGGTAAGCGGCGGCGTAAGCGGCGAACTTGTCATCCCATGCTGCTTCTTTCGCTTTGCCCGCTTCTTTCGCGTCCCACTCTGCGTACACATCCGATGGGATTTCGAATGGGCCGTGATTCCAGCCTAAGAACTCACGTGCGGCTTTGATTTCGTCTGCGCCCAAAGGAGCACCGTGACAATCGTGCGAGCCGGCTTTGTTTGGTGAGCCGAAACCGATGATGGTCTTAGTACAGATCAGAGTCGGACGAGGATCCGCTTTTGCAGCGATGATCGCTGCGTTGATCGCGTCTGAATCGTGACCGTCTACTGCCGGGATAACGTGCCAGCCGTAGGCTTCAAAACGTTTTGGTGTATCGTCTGAGAACCAGCCTTCCACGTGACCGTCGATCGAGATGCCGTTGTCATCCCAGAAGGCGATCAGTTTGCCCAGACCCAGAGTGCCGGCCAGTGAGCATGCTTCGTGCGAGATGCCTTCCATCAGACAGCCATCGCCCATGAACACATAAGTGAAGTGGTCAACGATGTCGTAGCCAGGTTTGTTAAACTGCGCCGCCAGTGCTTTTTCCGCAATCGCCATGCCCACCGCATTAGTAATGCCCTGGCCCAGAGGACCGGTTGTGGTCTCAATGCCAGGTGCATAGCCGTACTCAGGGTGGCCCGGCGTTTTAGAGTGCAACTGACGGAAGTTTTTCAGGTCGTCAATCGACAGCTCGTAACCGCTCAGGTGCAGCAGAGAGTAAATCAGCATAGAGCCGTGGCCATTCGACAGCACGAAGCGGTCGCGGTCGGCCCAATTCGGGTTGTGTGGGTTGTGATTTAAGTGACTGCGCCAAAGCACTTCAGCGATATCCGCCATACCCATAGGTGCGCCCGGGTGGCCTGAGTTCGCTTTTTGGACACCATCCATGCTCAGAGCACGGATAGCATTGGCTAGGTGTTTACGAGAAGACATGTCTGCTCCTGAGTACGATAAGCAAGAAAAAAGGGAAAGTAGCGCTGCAAGCAGCCGGAGTATTGTCGCAAAGCCCCATCAGTGCTGCAAACGTTTTACTGGATAATTTTGCCTGCAATAACGCTCATTTACAGCAAAGTTGTGCAAAATCACTCATTTCAGAGCAAACGTTTGGCTAAGAGTAAAACAAAAAAAGAACTTGTAATTCGTCGGGCGAAAACTAGAATAGACGTCTAGATGTAGATACACCTACAAAATATACCGAATTTAACTGGTGGTGAGCGCTTGTCGCTGGCCACCTTCATTTATCTAAGTGGAGCTCTCATGGCTAAGCACCTGTTCACTTCTGAATCGGTTTCAGAAGGTCATCCTGATAAAATTGCAGACCAAATATCTGATGCAGTTCTTGATGCGATTCTGGAGCAAGACCCGAAAGCGCGTGTTGCTTGTGAAACTTACGTCAAAACCGGCATGGTCATGGTTGGCGGCGAAGTTACGACTTCAGCTTGGGTTGACATTGAAGAACTGACTCGTCAAACCGTACGCGAAATCGGCTACGTTCACTCAGACATGGGCTTTGATGCAGACTCTTGTGCCGTGTTGAACACGATTGGTAAACAGTCACCAGACATCAACCAGGGTGTCGACAAAGCCGATCCTAAAGAGCAGGGCGCTGGCGACCAGGGCATCATGTTTGGTTACGCGTGTAACGAAACCGACGTGCTGATGCCAGCTCCGATCACTTACTCTCATTTACTGGTTCAAAAACAGGCGGAAGTTCGTAAAAATGGCACGCTGCCATGGTTGCGTCCGGACGCGAAATCTCAGGTCACCTTCCAGTACGATCAAGGCAAAATTGTAGGTATCGACGCGGTTGTACTGTCAACTCAGCACTGTGATTCGATCTCTACGCCAGATCTGCGCGAAGCGGTAATGGAAGAAATCATCAAGCCGGTACTGCCGTCTGAGTGGTTGAACCAGGAGACCAAATTCTTCATCAACCCAACCGGTCGTTTCGTTATCGGTGGTCCAATGGGTGACTGTGGCCTGACAGGTCGTAAGATCATCGTTGACACCTACGGCGGCGCAGCACGTCACGGTGGTGGAGCCTTCTCTGGTAAAGATCCATCTAAAGTGGACCGCAGTGCTGCTTACGCGGCTCGTTATGTAGCCAAGAATATCGTGGCCGCTGGCCTGGCGGATCGTTGTGAAATCCAACTGTCTTACGCTATCGGTGTGGCAGATCCAACCTCAATCATGATTGAAACGTTCGGTACAGAGAAAGTCTCTCACGACATCATCATCCAGGCGGTACGTGAGTTCTTCGATCTTCGTCCATACGGCTTGCAAGAGATGCTGAACCTGCTGCGTCCTATCTATAAGAAGACCGCAGCTTACGGCCACTTCGGCCGCGAAGAGTTCCCTTGGGAAGCAACGGACAAAGCAGCTCTGATCCGCGAATTCGCTGGCATCAAGTAATACAAAGACTTAGCAATTAAAGCCCCGGCCCATGTGCCGGGGCTTTTTCTTTTCTTGCACAATTTTGCCCTCAGAAGTTGTATTTTTCTGCTTCCCTGCCAATAGTTAAAATAATGTTAAATGCCCTCAACCTTGATTGCGGCGCATCCAACATCCAAGACGGTGCAGACCGCACCGAATCGTCGTACGGCAACGACGACACTTAACCAGAATTGAGCAAGGAGGAGCTATGCCTCGTACGGTTAACCCTTCGGACTTTAAAGATAAGCGTAAAGACGTCAGTGACCATGAGTACGCACGCACCATTCCGTGCAACCAAGTCAACCTGGCGGCGCCGTTCCATTGGCTGGCACTTGGCTTACACGATTTTGTCCGTATGCCGCTGATCAGCGCGTTTTACGGGCTGTGCTTTATGGCAGCGGCCATCGGCATCGTGTTACTGATCCAATGGCAAGGCACTCACCTGGTGGTTCTGCCGGCGCTGGTGGTGTATATGCTGATCGGCCCGTTTCTGGCGCTTGGGCTGTATGACGCCAGTTGGGAACGCGAAAAAGGCCATCGGGCCAGTCTGTTGCATTCCATGAAAGCCATCGGTCGCAACTCCACCTCGCAATGGGCGTTTGCGGTGCTACTGGCCGTGTGCATGATTTTTTGGATGCGCATCGCGGCTCTGTTGCATGCCCTTTACCCGTCCGTACAAGGTGCCCCGCTGACTGAATTCATGCCCTTCCTGGTGATCGGTTCTCTGGTCGGCTTGGTAATGGCCACGGTCGTATTCAGTATTTCCGCGTTTTCTATCCCACTGATGATGGAGCGCCGGGTTGACATGATGACCGCCGTCTTCTCCAGCTTCAATGCGGTCCGTTCCAATATTCCGGCCATGATAGTCTGGGCAGCCATTATTTGTGGCGGCATCCTGATTGGCTTCGCCACCTTTGGCATAGGTATGCTGTTTACCATGCCAATTCTGGGTTACGCCACCTGGCATGGTTACCACGCCACAATTAAGAAAAAACATCATCCTGAATAAGAAAACCGCCCCGTCCACCGCAATGGTGTTAAAATTCGCCCCGGCCAGTTGGCCGGGGCGTTAATTTATTGGGGGCAACGTGGACACAGAATGGGATTACCGGGCACAGAAAGTGATAGCACACTGTTTGCATCTGGCAGAGCAAACCTTTCAACGTCGCTTCCCCCACCCCGAGGTCAGCTATAAACTGCGGGGGAAAGCGGCCGGAAAAGCCTATCTGAAGCTGAACCAAATCCGCCTTAACCCGATCCTGTTTGCCGAAAACCGTCAGGCGTTTCTGGATGAAGTGATCCCGCACGAAGTGGCTCATCTGATAACTCACCAAATCTACGGCCGGGTTCGCCCGCATGGCAAAGAATGGCAGGCGGTAATGGAGCAGGTATTGGGCGTCAGTGCCCGTACCACTCACAGCTTTGCCACCACATCAGTGCAAGGGCAAACCTTTGAATACCGTTGTGCCTGCAGTCACTACCCGCTCACCATCCGCCGTCATAACAAGGTGCTGCGTCATCAGGCCAGCTACCGCTGTCAGCGCTGCCAGGAAACGCTGCGCTTTACCGGAACCCAACTCAGTTAACTCACGCCGTCCATTCGACATGTCTTAATTCCGCGACACTGTGCCCATCACTAAAGTCTGATGTACGCTTTTGTAACCTCATCCAGAAAAATGCGTGGTAGACTGAAAAAAGTCATACTTTTCTAAGACTTTTTATCATGACATTACGATCTTTACTTTGCGGCATGGTATGTGCCCTGACTTGCTTCGCCGTCAATGCGGCTCCACCCTCTTCCTTCTCCAGCGCCAAAAGAGCCGCGGTGAAAATCTATCGGGACAATCCCACCAGTTTTTATTGCGGATGTGCCATTAACTGGCAGGGCAAAAAAGGGGTCCCGGATCTCAACTCTTGTGGTTATCAGGTACGTAAACAAGAAAAACGCGCCTCACGTATCGAATGGGAACATGTGGTCCCAGCGTGGCAGTTCGGTCATCAGTTGCAATGCTGGCAAAGCGGTGGTCGTAAAAACTGTTCACGCCACGACCAACAGTTCCGTTTGATGGAAGCGGATCTGCACAATCTGACCCCTGCCATCGGCGAAGTCAATGGGGACCGCTCTAACTACAACTTCAGCCAGTGGAACGGGATTGATGGTGAAACCTACGGCCGCTGTGAGATGCAGGTCAACTTCAAACAGCGTAAAGTGATGCCGCCGGATCGCGCCAAAGGCTCGATCGCACGCACCTACCTGTACATGAGCAAAGAGTACGGTTTCAAGCTCTCCAAACAGCAGAAAAACCTGATGACCGCATGGAACAAACAGTTCCCGGCCGATCGTTGGGAGTGTGAACGAGACAAACGCATCGCCACCGTGCAGGGGAACCACAACCCGTTTGTCCTCGAAGCGTGTAAGTCCCTGTGATATCAGGGCAAGTGGCGTCGTAAGCTTTCGGGCGCGAAACGCCGCTTGCCCCTTGTTTTTTCGCTGCAAAGCATCCATGTTAGTGTCTAACTAACTTTTGCCGGAAAACTACACTATCATGCGTATCCCTCGTATTTATCATCCTGACCCAATTGACCAACTGGGCGCCGTGGCGCTGAGTGACGATGCCGCCGGCCACATCGGCCGGGTTCTGCGTATGAAAGAGGGTCAGGAAGTGTTGCTGTTTGACGGCAGCGGCGCTGAATTTCCGGCGCACATCAGCGAAGTCACCAAAAAGCAGGTTGTGGTGGAAGTCAGTGCGCGTGTCGAGCAAAACTGCGAGTCCCCACTCGATCTGCACCTTGGCCAGGTTATCTCACGCGGGGATAAAATGGAGTTCACGATTCAGAAATCGGTCGAGCTCGGTGTGAATACCATCACCCCGCTGATTTCAGAACGCTGTGGCGTCAAACTGGACCAGAAACGGTTTGAGAAGAAGCTGGCGCAGTGGCAGAAAATCGCCATCAGTGCGTGTGAACAATGTGGACGCAACGTGGTGCCCACCATTCGCCCGGTGATGGCATTAGAAGACTGGTGTCAGGAAGACGACGGCAGCCTGAAACTCAATTTGCATCCGCGCGCAGACTATTCGATCAACACCTTGCCGGGTCCGGTAGACAAAGTTCGCCTGCTGATCGGCCCTGAGGGCGGATTGTCCGGCGATGAAATCGACATGACTCGCACCTATCATTTTGCAGAGACCCTGCTCGGCCCACGCGTACTGCGTACCGAAACGGCGGCTCTGACCGCAATTACAGCCCTTCAAGTTCGTTTCGGCGACCTTGGCTAACCGGAGAAGATCAATGATTAAACTGGGTATCGTGATGGACCCGATTTCGTCCATCAACATCAAAAAAGACTCAAGCTTTGCCATGCTGCTGGAAGCTCAGCGCCGTGGATACGAAATCCACTACATGGAAATGAACGATCTGCATCTGGACCAGGGCGTCGCGGTCGCGGACAGTAAAATTGTCGAACTGAAACAAGATCCGAACGACTGGTATCACTTCACTTCCGAGCAGACGATCGAACTGTCTGAGCTGGATGCGGTACTGATGCGCAAAGACCCGCCTTTCGATACCGAATACATCTACGCCACTTACATCCTGGAACGGGCGGAAGAACAAGGGACGCTGATCGTCAATAAACCACAAAGCCTGCGCGACTGTAACGAAAAACTGTTCACGGCCTGGTTCCCCGAGCTGACGCCAACCACCATAGTGACACGCAAAGCAGACAAGATTAAAGCGTTTCGTGACACCCACGGAGACGTGATTCTCAAGCCACTGGATGGTATGGGTGGTGCGTCTATTTTCCGCGTCAAAGAGAACGATCCCAACGTCTCTGTGATCATTGAGACTCTCACCAACCACGGTCAGAACTACGCCATGGCACAAACATTTGTACCTGACATCAGTAACGGAGACAAACGCATTCTGGTGGTCGATGGCGAAGCCATGCCGTACTGCCTGGCACGCATTCCGGCCAAGGGGGAAACCCGCGGTAACCTGGCTGCCGGCGGAACTGGCGAAGCCCGTCCGCTGAGCGAAACAGATAAACAGATCGCCGCGGCCGTAGCGCCTACACTTAAAGAAAAAGGTCTGATCTTTGTTGGCCTGGACGTTATTGGCGATAAGCTGACTGAGATAAACGTTACCAGCCCGACTTGCATCCGTGAGATCGAGGCAGCGTTTGATATCTCAATCACAGGGAAACTGATGGACGCGATAGAGCGTCGTATCAATAAAGCGTAAACTGAGACAAGGGGCAGCGAACGGTTGCCCATTTATCTCACTCTGGGTTGGAGCTGTTATGAACCTTACCAATCATTTTCTGGTTGCCATGCCGGGCATGAAAGATCCCTACTTCAAACACAGTGTGGTCTACATCTGTGAGCACAATGAAGACGGAGCAATGGGATTGATCATCAATGCCCCGATTGACGTTACGGTCGGCGGCATGCTCAAGCAGGTCGACGTTCAGCCCGTGCATCCGCAGCTCAATACCGACAGTTTGAAAAAGCCCGTGCTAAATGGCGGTCCGGTGTCGGAAGATCGTGGCTTTATTCTGCACAAACCGAAAGATCATTACGAATCCAGCGTTCAGATGACCGACAATATTTCGGTGACCACCTCTCGTGACATTCTGACCGTACTTGGTACCGAAGCTGAGCCGGAGGACTACCTGGTGGCGCTGGGTTACGCTGGCTGGGAAGCCGGTCAACTGGAAAGTGAGCTGGCCGAAAACTCGTGGCTGACCATCGAAGCGGATCCGGATGTGATTTTCAATACTCCCATCAGCCAGCGCTGGAGCAAAGCCGTCGAGAAACTCGGCATTGACGCCGCCCAACTTTCGAATCAAGCCGGACACGCCTGAACGTCCGGCCAAACACTTGTAATTACGGAATCCCCTTATCCATGTCACGAACTATCATGGCCTTCGACTTTGGCACCAAGAGCATCGGCAGTGCTATCGGTCAGGAAATTACCGGTACGGCCTCACCGTTAAAAGCCTTTAAGGCCAACGACGGTATTCCAAACTGGGACGAGATTGAAAAGCAGATCAAAGAGTGGCAACCCAACCTGCTGGTCGTCGGGCTGCCGACCGATCTGCGTGGTCAGGCTCTCGAGACCATCACGCCACGGGCACGTAAGTTTGCCAACCGCCTGCATGGCCGTTTCGGTTTGCCGGTCGAGCTGCACGATGAGCGACTTTCCACTACCGCAGCGCGCGCGGAGCTGTTTGAAATGGGCGGCTATAAAGCCCTGAGCAAAGGCAATGTAGACTGCCAGTCTGCCGTTGTCATTCTTGAAAGCTGGTTCGAAGCCCAGTGGGGCTAACACTGGTTGCGTCAGGCAACTGACGCAACCTGCCCCGGTTAGCGTTAACCTTAGCGCCATGGGCCGGCGTCAATGGTTCTGACCAATTCATCTTCATCAACGATCCCCTCAGCCAGGAGCTGACGCCCGTGTTGTGCCATGGTTTGCATCCCCTGCGCGGCTCCGGTCTGAATCACCGAATACATTTGCGCGACTTTATCTTCCCGGATCAGATTACGAATCGCCGGCGTTGCCAGCATAATTTCATGGCAGGCCACTCTGCCGCCCACGCGGCGCTTGATCAGAGTCTGGGCAATCACGGCACGCAGCGACTCAGACAGCATCGATCGCACCATATTTTTCTCGTTGCCGGGAAACACATCGATGATCCGGTTGATGGTTTTTGCCGCCGAACTGGTATGCAGGGTGGCCAATACCAGATGACCGGTTTCCGCCGCGGTTAATGCCAGGCTGATGGTCTCACGATCACGCAGTTCCCCCACCAGAATGACATCCGGATCCTCGCGCAGCGCACTGCGCAAGGCGCGGTGAAAACTGCGGGTATCACGCTGTACTTCACGCTGATTAATTAAGCACTGCTGGCTGGTGTGGACAAACTCAATCGGATCTTCAATGGTCAAGATATGTTTGTGATGATGGTGGTTAATGTAGTCAACCATCGCCGCCAGCGTGGTCGACTTACCGGAACCGGTCGGCCCGGTCACCAGCACCAGGCCTTGTTCATAATTGGCGATCTGGGTAAAGATGGCGGGCGCCTGCAGCGCATTTAACGTCGGCATCTGGCTTGCGATGGTACGAAAAACGGCCGCGCAACCGCGCGACTGATGAAACACATTGACCCGGAAACGGCCGCTGCCCGCTCGTTGTATCGAAAAGTCGGCGTCGAGCTGCTGCTCGAATTCGCTGCGCTGCTCTTCGTCCATGACCGCATTTACCATTTGTTGCACTTCTGGCTCGCTCAGTGCCGGCCGATCCAGGCGGCGAATCTCTCCATCGATACGTAGCACCGGAGGAACACCTGCAGAAAGATGTAGATCTGACGCATTATGTTTTACACTAAACTCCAGTAACTCATCGATATCCATTGAAATTCCTTAAGTCATTCAGCTATGAGTAGTATTCAACAAAATATTGAGCACATCACTGCGCAGATCGCCTCCGCACAACAAAAATGCGGACGAGCTCCAAACTCGGTGCAACTGCTGGCAGTAAGCAAGACTAAACCGGTTGAAGCCATCCTTGAAGCGGCCCAATTCGGACAGCGCGCCTTCGGTGAAAACTATGTCCAGGAGGGGGTCGATAAGGTGGCATTTTTCCGCCAACACCACCCACAACTCGATCTGGAATGGCATTTCATCGGCCCTATTCAGTCGAATAAAACCCGATTTGTTGCCGAACATTTCGACTGGGTCCACACCATTGACCGAGCCAAAACGGCGCAGCGACTCAATGATCAGCGGCCTGCAGAAATGGCGCCGCTGCAGGTTCTGATCCAGGTTAATACCAGCGGTGAAGCCTCCAAGTCCGGCGCCTCAACTGAGGAAATATTTGAACTGGCAGAGTTGATTTCGTCGCTGCCCAACCTCACGTTAAGAGGATTGATGTCAATTCCGGCCAACACGCCAGACTACGCTTCACAGTTAACGGCTTTTCGCCAGTTGGCGCAGTTGAAAGATGAACTCTCCGCTGAGTATCCGCAGTTGGATACCCTGTCGATGGGCATGAGCGGCGATATGGACGCCGCGATTGAAGCTGGTACAACCATGGTTCGTATCGGCACCGCGATCTTTGGCGCACGCGACTACGGCCGTCAGGCATAACCTGTCGCCACGATTAAGAACACCACACATTTAGGAAGTCACGTCATTATGGAACACAAGAAAATCACCTTTATCGGCGCTGGTAACATGGCGCGCTCTATCATCGCTGGCCTGATTGACAGCGGATACCCGGCGGATTTCATCACGGCCACCGCCCCAAGTCAGAGCACTCGTGATTCTCTTGCTCACCAGTACCGAATTAACACCAATGCCGACAACCTTGACGCGGCCACACAGGCCGAAGTCATCGTACTGGCGGTTAAACCTCAGTTGATGGAACGGGTTGGCGCTGGCCTGCATGACGTCGATTTTTCCAACAAACTGGTGATCTCGATCGCCGCAGGTATCAACGCGGCCCGCCTGAATGAAATGCTCGGTGCAACACTGAATCTGGTGCGCGTAATGCCCAATACCCCGTCGCTGGTCGGCAAAGGCATGAGCGGCCTGTACGCCCCGCAGCATGTCAGCGCAGAAGATCGCGCATTTGCCGCAGCGCTGATGTCAGCCGTGGGTGAAGTTTGCTGGGTCCAACAGGAATCGGGCATCAACAACGTCATCGCCGCGGCCGGTAGTGCTCCCGCGTATTTCTTCCTGTTCATGGAAGCGATGCAAAATGAAGCCATGGCGCAAGGTTTTGATAAGGCAACCGCCCGCCAGCTGGTTCAGCAGGCCGCGCTTGGCGCCGCCGAGATGGTGGTGGCCAACCCGGAAACCGAACTGTCTACTCTGCGTGAGCAGGTGACGTCTAAGGGCGGCACCACCGCCGAAGCACTGCGCACGTTTAACGAACATCAACTATCTGATATCGTAGCGAAAGCCATGCAGGCAGCGGTCACCCGCGCAGAAGAAATGGAACAATTATTTTAATCACTGATGGCGCCCGGCGCCGCTCCGTAGTAAGGGCTACTTATGAATTCAATGAGTTTTCTGGTCTCGACGCTGTTTGATCTCTACATCATGGTCGTGATCCTGCGAATCTGGCTTCAGGCCGCCAGAGCCGATTTTTACAACCCGTTCTCACAGTTTGTGGTCAAAGTGACCCAGCCTGTGGTGGGCCCTTTACGCCGCGTGATTCCTTCGCTAGGCGGTATCGACATGGCGACCGTGCTGTTTGCCTATCTGTTGTGCGTACTCAAATTCGTGGCCTTGATCATGCTCGCTTCTGGCGGCTCAGTGTCATTCAGCACCGACTTTCTGTTCCTGGGCCTGCTATCACTGGTGAAAGCAGCCGGTGGTTTGCTGTTCTGGGTTCTGCTGATCCGCGCCATTTTGAGCTGGGTCAGCCAGGGCCGCAGCCCTATCGAATATGTGTTCCATCAACTGACTGAGCCAATGCTGGCGCCAATCCGCCGCATTATTCCGGCGATGGGTGGCTTCGATCTGAGTGTATTAGTGCTGTTTATCGGCCTGCAGTTTGCGAACTTTCTGATCGGTGACATCATTGGCCCCATCTGGTTTCAGTTGTAATGTCGACGGCCGCCTGGACAGAAGGTCAGGATGTGATTCTCCGGCTTTACATTCAACCTAAAGCCAGCCGAGATCAGATCGTCGGCTTACACGGCGAGGAGCTGAAAATTGCCATCACAGCGCCGCCGGTTGATGGCAAAGCCAATGCGCACTTGAGTAAATTTTTAGCCAAGCAGTTCAAGGTGGCCAAAGGACTGGTCATGATAGAAAAGGGAGAACTGGGGCGGCATAAGCAAGTGCGCATCCAGTCGCCACAACAAATTCCGTCACAAATAACCCTTCTACTCGACGATTGAGTGTGGCCAGTTCTTGGTCTCTGTTTGCAAACTAACCCGGCGCCATATCGCCGGGTTATCTTATTGCGCTTATCCTCAGTTCATGGAAGAGGAATTCGCCGCGAAATGGAGTTAAAATTAGTGGTAGAATCAGCCCGGGATGTCGGTACATCTTTCACGAGAGGTAAGGGAAATGAGTCATCAATGGACAATCGCACTGATCGCAGCTTTGGCCGTCACTCCGGCCTCGGCGGGTCAGTTCAAAACACTCAAAGACGTTGAAGTACACTACTCGGCTTTTAATTCCACTTTCTTGACGTCGGAAATTGCGAGCAGTTACAAACTCAAGCGCAATGGCTACTCCGCCGTTCTGAATATCAGTGTGCTGGACACATCACAAGTCGGCAAGCCGGCGGTCACGGCCAAAGTGAACGGCACCAGTAAAAACTTGATCGGGAATTCCCGCACGCTGGATTTTCGTGAAGTGCAAGAAGGCGACGCCATCTACTACCTGGCGGAGTTTCCGATCAGCAATGAAGAAAACCTGACGTTTAACATCGACGTCAACGCCGGGATGAAAGGCGCAGGTAACCTGATCTTTTCCCAGAAATTTTATGTCGAAGAGTAAGCCTGCCGCTTGACGACATGTTTGATAGCCACACGCCAGCTCGCCAGAACTGGCGTGGTTTTTTATAGAGAACACCATGAAAAAGATTGTTTTAGCGACCGGTAACCAGGGCAAGGTCCGGGAAATGGCCGATCTGCTGGCCGAGTTTGGTTTTGACGTGGTCGCCCAAAGCGAATACGACGTCCCTGACGTGGCCGAAACCGGTACCACCTTCATCGAGAACGCGATCATCAAAGCGCGTCATGCTGCCAAGCTGACCGGCCTGCCCGCTATCGCCGATGACTCAGGTTTGGAAGTCGATTACCTCAACGGCGCGCCCGGTATCTACTCTGCCCGTTACGCGGGTGAACAGGCGACAGACCAACAAAATCTGCAAAAACTGCTGAGCGCGATGGAAGGGGTTCCAGCGGAGCAACGCAGCGCCCGCTTCCACTGTGTGCTGGTGTTGATGCGACACGAAAATGACCCGACGCCTCTGGTCTGTCACGGACAGTGGGAAGGGCGCATTCTGGATCAGGCACAGGGGGACAACGGCTTTGGTTACGATCCGGTCTTTTTTGTTCCGGGGGAAAACTGCGCATCCGCCGAACTGGCGCCGGCGCGCAAGAAACAGTTGTCTCACCGTGCTAAGGCACTACAAAAGCTGTTCGCGGCTCTGACTCCGCAAGCGTAAGATCGTCATGTTAAAGCCACCCGCTCTGAGCCTGTATGTCCACATCCCCTGGTGTGTGCAGAAATGTCCGTATTGCGATTTCAACTCGCACGCGCTCAAAGACAATATTCCGGAAGACGCATACATCGACGCCTTGCTGGAAGATCTGGACACCGACATTGCCAAATACCGACTGAACGATGCGCCACGTCCTCTGCACTCGATCTTTATCGGTGGCGGTACGCCAAGCCTGATTTCAGCCGATGGCATTGGCCGTCTGTTGCAGGGCATTGAAGCTCGTATCCCGTTCAAAACCGGCATTGAGATCACCATGGAGGCCAACCCGGGCACCGTGGAGGCACAGCGCTTTGTTGGCTATCGTAAAGCCGGTGTGACACGTATTTCCATCGGCGTGCAGAGCTTTGAAGCTGACAAGCTTGAACGTCTCGGGCGCATTCACGGTCAGCAAGAAGCCGTTGACGCCGCCAAACTGGCACATCAGATTGGTTTAAACAGCTTCAATTTGGATCTGATGCACGGTTTGCCGGATCAAAGCATCGATCAGGCGCTGGCAGATCTGGACAAGGCGATTGAGCTCAATCCGCCTCACCTGTCCTGGTATCAGTTGACTATCGAACCAAACACCATGTTCTACTACAAGCCACCAACGCTCCCCGACGATGATGACCTGTGGGATATCTTTGAACGCGGCCACCACAAACTGACGCAGGCAGGCTACGTCCAGTACGAAATTTCCGGCTACAGCAAACCAGGCTCTCAGTGCCAGCATAATCTCAACTATTGGCGTTTTGGGGATTATCTCGGCATTGGCTGCGGATCGCACGGGAAGCTGAGTTTTGCTGACGGGCGTATTCTGCGTACCACTAAAGTCAAGCATCCGCGTGGCTACCTGGCGGCCTACCAGAATATGGTTAAACCGTATCTGCACACCGAGCAGTGGGTGGCAGACCGGGATCGGCCCTTTGAGTTCTTTATGAACCGCTTTCGGCTGATGGAAGCCTGCCCTAAACAGGATTTTATTGACACTACCGGGCTGGCACTGGCGCAAATCGCCCCCACTATCGATTGGGCACTGGACAAAGGCTACCTGACTGAAAACGCCACACACTGGCAAATCAGTGAGAAAGGCAAGTTGTTTCTCAACGATCTACTTGAAGCCTTTATGGCTGAAGAAGAATAAAAGCACCGCTTCGGCGGTGTTTTTTGATAAGTAAGGTTGTTGGCGCGGACGGTCAGGCCTCTTTGAGCAACTCCGCATCCAGCATGGCCCAGATATGCAGGGCCAGATAAGAACGATAAGGGGCCGCCGCCTTTACTATCGTCTCGGGCGCAACGTCCTCTTTCTCGGCCAGTTGCGCCAGACCACGCACCAGCGACGCATCGCCCTCCGACCAGATGTCCGGCATAGCGAAAAAGAAAATCAGCGCCATCTCTGCAGTCCAGCGTCCGATCCCCCACAACTGAACCAACTGACTGACGATATAGTCGGCGTCCTGGCTGTGATGAATATCCGCAGCAACCACACCAGTTTGCAACGCCTGATTCACACCGAGAAGGGTTTTGACTTTGGCGTTGGACAAGCCGCAACTGCGCAGCCGCTGATGATGCTCTTCGACCAGTAGCAGCTCCAGCGGGCCGTGTATCTCACACAGCTGATCTACCCGCGCCCAGATTGTGCGGGCTGCCGTGGTCGACAATTGCTGACCTGCAACCGCGCGCGACAAATAACGCAGCAGATGCGCTGGCGGCTGGCGCTCAATCGTCTGCGCGCCATTGTGCGTCACCACGTGGCTAAGATAACGAAGCCCGCTTAACTGAGTAAGTAACCGTTGGTGAATAAGATCTGACATAACGCTTCCCTGCTCATGTCGCTCAGAATATCGAGCGCCCGATCCGCTCCGACAACAGTTCCAGCGCTTTGGTCCCCGCCAGCGAGTTACCGGAAGGATCCAGCTCTGGCGACCAGACCGCGATGGTCATATCCCCCGGTACCACGGCGATGATCCCGCCGCCGACACCGGATTTACCCGGCATGCCGACCCGGTAAGCAAACTCACCTGCGCCGTCATACAGACCACAGGTCGCCAACAAAGCATTGAGTTGCTTGGATTGGGTTGGCGTGATGATCTGGCGCCCGCTCTGCACCGAACTGCCTTTATTGGCAAGGTAGCTGAAGGTTTTCGCCAGATCAACGCAGCTCATCTTCAGTGCGCACGCATGGAAATAGTTGTTCAGAACCGGGATCACTTCATTGTCAAAGTTGCCAAATGCGCGCATCAGGTAGGCAATCGCCGCATTACGGTCACTGTGCATCATTTCTGATGCGGCCACCACTTTGTCGTAGATAATATGACTGTCACCGGAAAGCTGGCGGACAAATTCCAGCAGACGCTGTCTGGGTGCAGACAGGCGTGAGTGCAGCATATCGGCCACTACGATCGCCCCGGCATTGATAAAAGGGTTACGGGGAATCCCCTGCTCCATCTCAAGCTGGATCATGGAGTTAAAGGCCTGACCAGACGGCTCTTTACCTACCCGCGACCAGATTTCATCGGCGCGATACAAGCCCAGCGCCAGCGTCAGACTCAGCACTTTGGAGATCGACTGAATCGAAAACGCTTCTTGTGCATCGCCGGCTTTAAAGATTTCACCTTCGTTGGTGTACACAGCAATACCCAGCTTGTAGCTCGGCACCTTAGCCAGCGCTGGAATATAGTCGGCGACTTTTCCTTGTCCGATTAATGGGCGAACTTCATCCAGGATGTTCGCCAGTATTTCTGTGGTTGGTTTCATGTTGGTTCGGTTTACTTGCTATTGTAATTATTGTTGTGTCTGTAGGGACAAAAAAGCCAACATTAAAGCAATGTTGGCTTTTATAAAACTTTATTTTTCAAATGGTGATAACACCGGAAAAAATCAGCGGATGCGCTTGAACTTAATGTCCCAAACGCCGTGACCCAAACGGTGGCCACGCGCTTCAAACTTGGTCAACGGACGCTCCTCTGGACGAGGCACGTAATCGCCTCCCTGAGCGGTGTTTTCATAACCCGGCGCCTGATTCATCACCTCAATCATGTGCTCAGCGTAGTTTTCCCAGTCGGTGGCCATGTGGAAAATGCCTTCACCGATGATCAGCTTTTGACGTACCATTTCGGCAAACTCAAGCTGAACAATACGACGCTTGTGGTGGCGCTTCTTGTGCCACGGATCGGGGAAAAACAGTTGCAGCGTGTGCAGACTGTTGTCAGGAATCATATTCGCGAACACTTCCACGGCATCGTGACACATCACACGCAGGTTGGTCACGCCCGCTTCGCGCGCCGAAGACAAACATGCGCCTACGCCCGGGCTGTGGACTTCAATGCCGATAAAGTTCTTTTCCGGAGCATTTTTGGCCATTTCAACCAGTGATGCGCCCATACCAAAACCGATCTCCAGTACCACTGGGTTGTCGTTACCAAACACGCGATTCCAATCCAGCAGTGTATCCTGATAATCGATACCCATGCTTGGCCAGCACTCTTTCATTGCCGCTTCCTGACCTTTGGTCAGACGTCCTTCACGACGAACAAAGCTGCGTACTTTGCGGATCAGTTTACCGTCTTCGGTGTATTCGTTAGTGGTCACTTCACTCATTGATATTGCCTGCTTAAAATTTGCTCTCACCTCAAAGGGCTTGTGATTATCCAAAGAATCGTGCTCGGTGCAAGTGTTATCACCGAATTCGATTATCCTTACAGTTTGTCTGTTTTACATTCACCACTTTCTGTGGTGCAATTTTACCCACGATTATACCTATATTTTACACAGAGCAAGCCGTGACACCTTTTGCCGATGCCATATTAGAATGGTATGACGCTTATGGGCGAAAAGATCTCCCATGGCAGAAAAATAAAACCGCCTACAGCGTCTGGTTGTCGGAAATCATGCTTCAGCAGACTCAGGTCGCGACCGTGATTCCTTACTACCAGAGATTCTTACAACGGTTTCCAACCGTGACCGATCTGGCCAATGCCGAACAAGACGAAGTCCTGCACCTGTGGACCGGACTGGGTTATTACGCTCGCGCCCGCAACCTGCATAAAGCCGCGCAAATTGTCGCTCAAGAATACAACGGGGAATTTCCGCTAGACCTTGAGCAGATGAACGCTCTGCCGGGGATTGGCCGCTCGACCGCAGCGGCGGTGTTGTCGTCGGTGTATAACCAGCCGCATGCGATTCTGGACGGCAACGTCAAGCGCACTCTGTCGCGCGCGTTTGCCATTGACGGCTGGCCGGGACAGAAAAAAGTAGAGAATCAGTTGTGGGACATCGCTGAAACGCACACGCCCGATACCAACGTCGACAAGTACAATCAGGCGATGATGGACATGGGGGCCATGGTGTGTACACGCAGCAAGCCTAAATGTTCGCTGTGTCCGGTCGCCTCAATGTGTCAGGCCAATAAGCAAGGTAACCCGCTTGATTACCCTGGGAAGAAACCAAAGAAAGACAAACCGGTGAAAGAAACCTGGTTCGTGATGCTACATCACGATAACCAGGTTTGGCTTGAACAACGCCCTCAAAGTGGCATTTGGGGAGGCCTGTTCTGCTTTCCGGAACATCCGGATGCCAGCATTGAGCACCAGCTTGATCTGCGCAGCATACGCCAGACACAGGTGCGTGAAACGCGGCCTTTAATTGCGTTTCGCCACACTTTTAGCCATTACCATCTCGACATCACCCCGATTCTGGTGGATTTATCTCAGCAACCGGATGTGATAATGGAAGGAACCAAAGGTCTTTGGTATAACTTATCCCAACCTGAAGAGATCGGCCTGGCCGCTCCGGTAAAGCAGCTACTGGAGGGCTTGCCGTTTGAACTTTAACATCAAGGAGTCATTATGAGCCGCACTGTATTCTGTGCTCGACTAAACAAAGAAGCGGAAGGCCTGGACTTTCAGCTCTACCCGGGCGAACTGGGTAAACGCATCTTCGACACCATCTCGAAAGAAGCCTGGGCACAGTGGCAACACAAGCAAACCATGCTGATCAACGAGAAAAAGCTCAACATGATGGATTCTGAGCATCGCAAACTGATCGAAACCGAGATGGTCAACTTCCTGTTTGAAGGCAAAGACGTTCACATCGAAGGTTACACGCCACCGAGCGAATAATAATTACAATCTCAATGACATCACGGCTCCGCTCTGATGTCATTTTTATATTCAGAAGCTATGAAAAAACTGATCTATTGTCTGACCGCACTGACACTGGTGGGATGCAGTCGCGAATTCGTGGAACGCATCTATGATGTCAATTATGAACCGACCAACCGCTTTGCCAAAAATCTGGCTCAGTTGCCCGGGCAGTTTGAAAAGGACACCGATGCGCTCGATGCCCTGATCAGCAGTTTTTCCGGCAACATCAAAAAGCGCTGGGGCAGCAAAGAGCTGAAGTACGCCGGTAAAAGTAATTACGTTAAATACATCGACAACTATCTGAGCCGCTCTGAAGTCAACTTTTCCAAAGGTACAATCGTCGTCGAAACCGTCTCGCCGACCGATCCCAAAGGCCACCTGAGAAACGCCATCATCACCACATTGCTGACACCCGATGATCCGGCCAGTGTCGATCTATTCTCGTCGAAAGACATTAAACTGGAGGGCCAGCCATTCCTGTACAAGCAGGTGTTAGATCAAGATGGCAAGGCTATCCAGTGGTCATGGCGCGCCAACCGTTATGCCGACTACCTGATCGCCCACCACCTTAAAGTCAAAGATGTCGATTTCAAAAAGGCTTACTACGTTGAAATTCCCATGGTCGAAAACCAGGTTGAAATCCGCAGCTATCAATACGCGGATATCGTGCGCCGTGCTTCAAATCGTTATGGCATCCCGGAAGATCTCATCTACGCCATCATCAAAACCGAAAGCAGCTTCAACCCCTACGCGGTAAGCTGGGCCAACGCGTACGGATTGATGCAAGTGGTGCCCAAAACCGCGGGGCGTGACGTGTTTAAGCTGGTCAAAAAACGCAGCGGCGAGCCATCACCGGAATACCTGTTTAATCCGGAAAACAACATCGATACCGGCACCGCCTATTTCTATCTGCTGAAAAATCGCTATCTGAAAGACGTGCGCCACCCCACCTCACTGGAATACAGCATGATTTCGGCCTATAACGGCGGCACCGGCGGCGTCCTGAACACCTTTAACCGTTCCGATCGCAGCCGAGCCATGCGCGACCTAAATTCGCTTCAGCCGAATCAGGTTTACTGGGCGCTGACCAAGAAACACCCCAACAGCGAATCGCGTCGGTATCTGGAAAAAGTAACCAAATACAAACAGGACTTTAACGCGGGTAAAGGATAAACCTCGAATCTGCCTAAATTCGCAGCAGTTAACCATTTTTTTGCATTTTTTTCGAAAAACAAGTTGACGCAGAGACGGAAAATCCGTTTAATAGCGCTCCGTTGCCCGGATAGCTCAGTCGGTAGAGCAGAGGATTGAAAATCCTCGTGTCGGTGGTTCGATTCCGCCTCCGGGCACCACAATTTGTTGATTGTTGGTGCTTAGCACGAACAGTGTAAAAAGAATATTCGTGTGCCGACTTAGCTCAGTAGGTAGAGCAACTGACTTGTAATCAGTAGGTCACCAGTTCGATTCCGGTAGTCGGCACCATTCTTTTGCCTCGATAGCTCAGTCGGTAGAGCAGAGGATTGAAAATCCTCGTGTCGGTGGTTCGATTCCGCCTCGAGGCACCATTATTTGGTGCTTTACTCTGAAAAGAGTGACACAAATAATTCCCCCTTAGTTCAGTTGGTAGAACGGCGGACTGTTAATCCGTATGTCGCAGGTTCGAGTCCCGCAGGGGGAGCCATATTTAAGAAGCCAAGTCGCAAGACTTGGCTTTTTTCGTTTTTCGACTTAATGCTGTTGTAGCATCACTCGACGCTCACACCATTCCAGTTCTACCGGACACTGAGCACCCCGCTCGCTTCATCCCCCACTCTTTGGTAAAACAATCAGCCAATGCCAGCCGAAGCCCAGTTGTATGTAATAAGTAAGTTGCCACTTACCTACTAAATTGCAGCTTAAATCCGAAAAAGCAGCGTAAAAATCACGATTTTTTATGACGAACGCTGAACTAAGCTCTCATGGGAACGTACTTTGCTACAGGGATTCTATAAAGATTTATTCTCAAATGAGCAAAAACAGCCCATTAAGTATAGAAAAGCAACAAACGATATTTTTTTTGCAATTTGGTGTTGACGTTAAAAGCGAAAAACCGTTTAATACACCTCGTCGCCCGGATAGCTCAGTCGGTAGAGCAGAGGATTGAAAATCCTCGTGTCGGTGGTTCGATTCCGCCTCCGGGCACCACAATTTGTAATTGTTGGTGTCTAACACGAACAATAAAACAGAATATAGTGTGCCGACTTAGCTCAGTAGGTAGAGCAACTGACTTGTAATCAGTAGGTCACCAGTTCGATTCCGGTAGTCGGCACCATTTATATTCTGCTTAAAAAGATAATTCCCCCTTAGTTCAGTTGGTAGAACGGCGGACTGTTAATCCGTATGTCGCAGGTTCGAGTCCCGCAGGGGGAGCCACTTTCGGTTAATAAGCTTTGGCTTGTTAATGAAAAAGGCCGACTTAGCTCAGTAGGTAGAGCAACTGACTTGTAATCAGTAGGTCACCAGTTCGATTCCGGTAGTCGGCACCATCTTTTCCCCCTTAGTTCAGTTGGTAGAACGGCGGACTGTTAATCCGTATGTCGCAGGTTCGAGTCCCGCAGGGGGAGCCACTTTCAAAAAGCCAAGTCGAAAGACTTGGCTTTTTTCATTCTGAACTACCGGGTTGAATCGCAGCAGTGCGTCGCAATAGCCCGATCCTGACCCCGCTTATACCCTCAGTCACATCAACAATGCGCCCAAAAGCCATCTGTCAGCCTCTTGAGCGCGTCTTAAGTCTTACGTATGCCCTAGCCCCTTAACAACGACTGTAGTTCGTCTGAGTATGGCTTAGGCACAAAAAAGCCGGCGATGTACGCCGGCTCGGTCTGTCATAACAGGCTCAGGCTTTAATGCCCTGAGTTTCGTTACGCATCGCGACTTCGTTGTCCAGTTCTTCCAGCTTGGTCGCCATTTGCTCGCGGCACAGATTAGCCAGCTCACGAACATTTTCTTTGCTGCAACCTTCAGTACTGATCGGCGGCAGCATCTCCACGATGATGTGGCCGTTGTTCCAGCGATTGATCTTCAGGTGCTCGGTTGAACTGCACACGATCGGAATGATCGGCACACCGGCACCGATTGCCGCGTGAAATGCGCCAGTTTTGAACGGCAGCAAGCCACGTCCCCGTGAGCGGGTACCTTCCGGGAACATCCAAACAGACACATCACTGTTCTTCATGCTGTTCACCACCTGCTCAATGGTGCCCATGGCTTTTGAACGGTTAGCGCGATCAATCAAGATATTCCCTGTCAGCCAGTACAATTGACCAAACAGTGGGAACCACGCCAGACTCTTTTTACCCACTGTCACCACTTTCGGCGTCACCGCGGCAGACACGGTAAACATGTCCCAGTTGTTCTGGTGGTTAGCGATGTAAATATGCTGACCACGCTCATAAGCGTCGTCAGGAACACGCAGCTCCAGTTTAATGCCGAACACTTTCGACATTGCCGCAAAGTAACGGCCAAAAGTAAATACGTGTTTTGGATTACGCGGGCTCAGCAGGCAGTAACCACAGCCAAAAATAAACATCGCCACAGCCCACACTGCGGTGATCAGTACACGTATAAGTGCAATCATTCATTTCTCTCCAGGCGGAACACAACGCACGCGCTCGACCACCTTACCACTTAAAAAAAAGCCGAAACCTCAGTTTCGGCTTACAGTCGTTCGCTAATATTAACCGTTCTCGTGAAAACGCTCAATATTTGCACCTAGTGCAGAGAGCTTATCTTCGATTTTTTCATAACCGCGGTCAATATGATAAATACGATCGACGACGGTTTCACCTTTGGCGATACAACCCGCAATCACCAGACTGGCCGACGCCCTTAGGTCAGTCGCCATCACCTGAGCGCCGCTCAGGCGATCAACATCACCGCAAATCACTGTGTTGCCTTCAATCTCGGCTTTTGCGCCCATGCGCATCAGTTCCGGAACGTGCATAAAGCGATTTTCGAAGATGGTCTCGGTGATCACACCACCGCCTTTGGCCATCATGTTCAACAGAGTAAACTGCGCCTGCATATCGGTCGGAAAGCCCGGGTGTGGCGCGGTACGCACTGTCACTGCTTTCAGTTCACGCTCGGTCATGTCGAGACTGATCCAGTCATCGCCGGTTTCAATCTTGGCGCCCGCCTCTTCCAGTTTGGCCAGTACCGCTTCCAGCAGTTGGGCCTTGGAGTTGCGACAGACAATTTTGCCGCCCGAAACCGCAGCGGCCACCAGGAAGGTGCCGGTTTCAATACGATCCGCCACCACAGCATGCTCACAGCCCCCCAAACGCTCAACACCTTCAATAGTGATGGTGTCGGTGCCGGCACCGGAGATTTTCGCTCCAAGCTTGTTCAGAAACTCGGCCGTATCAACGATCTCAGGCTCTCGCGCGGCGTTATCCAGTACCGTGGTGCCTTCCGCCAGTGTTGCCGCACACATGATGGTAATGGTGGCACCCACACTGACTTTATCCATCACGATATGCGCACCCTGCAAGCGACCGTCGACGTGTGCTTTAACGTAACCGTCTTCCAGCGTAATCGTTGCGCCCAGTTGCTCCAGACCATGAATGTGCAAGTCCACCGGACGGGCACCGATCGCGCAGCCACCAGGCAGAGAGACTTGTCCCTGACCAAAGCGAGCCACCAGCGGACCTAAAGCCCAGATCGAAGCTCGCATGGTTTTCACCAGATCGTACGGCGCACAGTATTCGTCAATCGGACCCGCGTCGACATGCACTGAGCCGTTGCGCTCCACTTTAGCCCCAAGGCGCTTGAGCAGCTCCATGGTGGTGTCGATATCACGCAAATGAGGAACGTTACTGACCGTAACCGGCTCTTCAGCCAGAATAGAGGCGAACAGAATTGGCAGCGCAGCATTTTTTGCGCCTGAAATGGTCACTTCGCCTTGCAGCGGCTTGTCAGAACCAATAACTCGAAACTTTTCCATCAATAAACCTTACAGCGACATCAGCTTCTTATCACGAGCCCACTCATCCGGAGTATATGCTTTGATAGATACAGCGTGGATGTCATTTCTTTGAATGTATTCCATTAGCGGAGCGTAGATCATTTGTTGCTTCTTAACGCGACTCATTCCTTCGAAACAAGCATCAACCGCAACCACTTCATAGTGGCTGCCTTCACCTTTCACATGCACTTCTTCCAGTTTCAGTGCTTCTTCCAGTAACTGTTGTACTTTTGCGCTATCCACAATTTACCCCTGAGTATTCTTTATATGGTCTGCCAGCATAACATCGACATTGCTCAGCTTTAATAATGTGGCAAGCTGTGCTGGCACGAAACTGAGCATTATATGACAGTTTCGTTTTTTTGCATGTTCTATTAAATGTATCAGCATCACCATTCCGGCAGAATCGATACGTTTAATGCTCTGCAGGCTAACGTCAACCTGCTCTGCCGAGGGTTGCCAGCGTTGGGCGAATTGCCATAGGGCAGGAACGGATTCCCGATCCAACGCGCCGTTTAGCTCAACCTGCTGAGCTTGAGTTTGGGTCCATTGTGGATGGCTCATTGTTGCTTGCTCTCAAAACGAATCGGTTGTGCCGCCAGTTTTTCCAGCTCTTTGGCGACCGCCACAATGCCTTCCTGACGAATCTTACCGCCCCACTCCGATTGTTTGCTCGACAACAGGCTGACCCCTTCGGCCACCATATCAAACGCTTCCCATTCACCAGACTTGTTGTCTTTGCGCAATTTGAATTCCAGTTTGATGTTCGGACGTGGGGTATCCACGATGTCCACTTTCACACTGGTAATACGACGGGAGTCGTCCAGATTCGGTTCCGGGCCAAATTCAATGGTCTGATCCGAATATTGTGTCAGAACTTGCGCATATGAGGTCACCAGGTAAGCACGAAACGCAGTAATGAACTCACCAACATCGTCACGCTTGGCGCCTTTGAGGTTTGGCCCCAGTAACTTCAGTGCCGCGTATTTCTCATTCACATACGGCATCAGCTCTTGATCAACGATCACTTTCAGGTAATCCGGATCCTGATGGATTTTGTCCTGCTCTTTTTTGAGACGCTCAAACGCCTGCTCAGAGACCTGACGCATCATTTTGTACGGATCGGTTTTATCGACGCTAGCGGCCGCACTACCGAATGAGATAACGGTTGCCACAAAGGCCAGTACGATCTTCTTAAACATATTATTCCCCACTGTTCGCTGCGTTGTCTGAATTGCCGACGCTGTAAAGGAACTGACCAATCAGATCTTCCAGAACCAACGCCGACTTGGTGTCTTCAATCAGGTCACCGTCTGCCAGCATCTGTTCATCTTCAAACACAAAGCCCGGAACCAGTCCGATGTACTGTTCACCGATCAGGCCGGAAGTCAGGATCTGAACACTGGAGGTGTCCGGGAACTGATCGTACTGGCTGTTGATCGCCATGCTGACGATAGGTAACAAAGTGTCTTTATCCAGACTGATCTGGGTTACACGACCAATCACGACGCCACCCACTTTGACCGGAGAACGAACTTTGAGTGAGCCAATGTTGTCGAACTCAGCTTTCAGTGTATAAGTATCGTTGGAACCCAGTCCTTTCACGTCAGCGACTTGAAAAATCATCACCAGAATTGCGCAAATTCCCGCAAGTACAAAACTGCCAACCCATAATTCTGTTTTACGTGTTTGTTGCATGATTAATTCCCAAACATCAATGCGGTTAGTACAAAGTCTAGCCCTAATACGGCCAGCGAAGAGTGCACCACGGTGCGAGTTGTGGCGCGGCTGATGCCTTCTGACGTTGGTATCGCGTCATAGCCGTTGAACAGGGCGATCCAGGTGACAGTAAACGCAAACACCATACACTTGATCAGACTGTTACCTATGTCCTGGCCGAGATCGACCGCCGATTGCATCGCGGACCAGAAACTGCCGTGGTCGATACCTTTCCAGTCAACCCCAACCAACTGGCCACCCCAGATGCCCACCGCCATAAAAATCATCGCCAGCAAAGGCATAGAAATCAGGCCGGCCAACAAACGAGGTGCGATCACGCGCTTGAGCGGATCCACGGCCATCATTTCCAGACTGGTCAATTGTTCTGTGGCTTTCATCAAGCCGATTTCCGCGGTGAGTGCCGAACCAGCACGGCCGGCAAACAGCAATGCCGTCACCACCGGGCCAAGTTCACGCAATAAAGACAGCGCCACCATCTGACCGAGACTGCCTTCGGCACCGTAGTCGACCAGAATCACGTAGCCTTGCAGGCTCAAGACCATGCCGATAAACAGACCAGAAACAATGATGATCGCCAGCGACTGGACGCCCACGCTGTAGAGTTGTTGCAATAATAAAGGGAGATTCTTCACCGGTTGGGGACGGCTGGCCACCGCGCCGAACAGCATCAGGCTGGCACGACCAATCGACGTGCTCACGGCAATGCCGCGTCGTCCTAGCGATGCGACAAAATCGGTAAAATTCGACGCCATTAAAATAAGTCCTTCTCGATAGGCTGCGCGGGGAAACGGAACGGAACAGGCCCGTCGGCTTCACCGAACAAAAACTGCTGAACCCGCGGATCCGGATCGTCTCTTAGCTCCTGCGGCGTACCGCTGGCGATGATCTTGCCATCGGCCAGAAGATAGACCAGATCAGCGATACTCATCACTTCCGGTACATCATGCGACACCACCACCGAGGTGAGGCCGAGCGCCTGGTTGAGATTGCGGATCAGTTCGACCAACACCCCCATAGTGATTGGATCCTGACCGACAAAAGGTTCATCGTACATGATCAGTTCCGGATCGAGCGCGATCGAACGCGCCAGAGCCGCTCGTCGTGCCATCCCGCCGGACAATTCGCTCGGCATCAACTGCGCCGCACCGCGTAGGCCAACCGCTTCCAGTTTGAGCAGCACCAGCGTTTTGATCAGCGATTCATCCAGTGCTGTGTGTTCACGCAATGGAAACGCGACGTTGTCAAAAACGTTCAGATCAGTAAACAGTGCGCCGGACTGGAACAGCATGCTCATTTTTTTGCGTGCCCGGTAGAGCTTCTTACGGCTCAGTGTCGGGATGTTATCACCATCAAACCAAATTTCACCGCTGTCGGGCGGCAACTGGCCACCAATCAGGCGCAGCAAGGTGGTCTTACCGATCCCGGACGGCCCCATGATGGCGGTGATTTTCCCTTTCGGTACGCTCAGATTCACGTCGTCGAAGATCGTTCGTTCCGCCCTCGAAAAGTGCAAATGTTTTATTGTAACCAGAGCTTCAGAAGACATAGGTTTGAATTATCCGTTATCTGCGGTACGCATCAGCGAGAATGGGCAATCATAAGCACAATAAGCTTGAATTTAAAGCACTGTTCGATTAAATCTCCACTCATCAGCGCAACTTATCTCATTATGTTGACAGATCGTGTCACAATTAATTTCATCATTGGCTTCCCTTTTACATATCAAAGCGTCAAAATTGACGGTTAAATCATTCAGTTGTTAACTCAATTTTAGGAAGTGTCATGTTTGAAGCGGTCGCGTTTCTGGTCATTGGTCTCGTTTTTCTCGTCTGGAGTGCAGACAAACTGGTGTTCGGTGCGGCAGCACTGGCACGCAACGTCGGTATTTCCCCTCTGGTAATCGGTATGACCATTCTGGCCATGGGCTCTTCCGCTCCGGAAATGATGGTCTCCGCGACTGCGGCTCTGGACGGCAAAACCGATACTGCCGTCGGCAACGTGCTGGGCTCCAACATCGCTAACATTGCGCTGATCCTCGGCATCACCGCGATGATCAAACCGCTTTCGATCAGCAGCGAAGTACTGCGTCGTGAACTTCCGTTGATGATTGGGGTCACCGTATTAGCGGGGATTTTATTGTGGGACAACAAACTCGGCTTTTATGAAGGTGTGTTGCTGTTTGTCCTGTTTGCAATGTTCATTCTGGCGATGCTGCGCATCAGCCGCCGTGAAAAAGACAAAGACAGCGGCGACGCACTGTTGCAGGAACAAGAATCTGAAGTTCCGGAAGGCGTCAGCAACCTGAAAGCCGGGATCTGGGTCGTGATAGGCCTGATCGTGCTGCCACTGGCCGCCGATATGCTGGTCGACAATGCCGTCGTCATTGCCAAATATTTCGGCATGAGCGATCTGGTGATCGGCCTGACTATCATTGCTGTCGGCACCAGCCTGCCGGAACTGGCCGCTTCACTGGCCGGCGTCCTGAAAGGCGAAGACGACATGGCCGTGGGCAACATCATCGGCTCCAACGTATTTAATATTCTGGCGGTCATGGGCATTCCGGGGATTTTGAACCCATCCATGCTGAGTGAGCTGGCCATGGGACGCGATTTCTGGGTCATGCTGGCAGTTTCACTGCTGCTGGTGGTGATGTGTCTGGGTAAATCCCGCAGTATTAACCGTATAGAAGGCGCCATTCTGTTCGTCTGTTTCGGGGCCTATCAGGTTTACCTGTTGATGAACGTGGCCGCTTAACCGTAAGACTTCGGGGAAGAATATGTTTGATTACCGCGCTGCGGCGCTCAATGTGCTTGAGACAGAAATCGCTGCTCTCAAACAACTGGATCAGTATATCGACACGGAATTCTGTCAGGCCTGTGACATGATCCTCGCCAACCCGGGTAAAGTGGTGGTGATGGGCATGGGTAAATCCGGTCACATCGGCAATAAGATCGCGGCCACGTTAGCCAGCACCGGCACCTCGGCGTTCTTCGTTCACCCAGGGGAAGCGGCGCATGGCGATCTGGGAATGATCGAGCGCGGCGATATCGTGCTGGCGATTTCCAACTCGGGTGAATCCCATGAGATACTGTCGCTGTTCCCGGTCCTCAAACGTCTGGGCATCCGCATCATCAGTATGACGGGCAAGCCTGAGTCCAATATGGCGAGACTGGCGGATCTGCACCTGCAGATCACCGTCCCCAGTGAAGCCTGTCCGCTCGGCCTGGCACCCACCTCAAGCACTACCGCCACGTTAGTCATGGGTGATGCACTGGCGGTCGCGCTGCTGCAGGCGCGCGGCTTTACTGCGGAAGACTTTGCCCTCTCCCATCCGGGCGGCGCGCTGGGGCGTAAACTGCTGCTCAAGCTGTCTGACATCATGCACTCCGGCGACGCACTACCGATGGTGACGCCAGATACCGTGATCCGTGATGCCCTGATGGAAATCAGCCAGAAAGGTCTTGGCATGACCACCGTGGTTAATAACGACGGTCAACTGGTCGGTTTGTTTACAGATGGAGACCTGCGACGCGTGCTCGACAAACGCATTGACGTTCATAGCGCGTTGATCGGTGACGTGATGACCCGCAACCCAACCACGGCCGAGCCGGAGATGTTGGCCGTTGAAGGGTTGAATCTAATGCAAGACAAAAGCATAAATGGATTAGTATTATGTAAAGAAGGCCAACCCGTCGGTGCACTGAATATGCATGACCTTCTCAAAGCAGGAGTAATGTAATGACACAACTGGTTGAAACGCTTTACGGTCCGGTCGAGCAAACTATCGTCACCATAGCACGAGACATCAAACTGCTGATCTGTGATGTGGATGGTGTGTTTTCGGACGGCCTGATTTACATGGGCAATCAGGGTGAGGAGCTCAAAACATTCCACACCCGTGACGGCTACGGCGTCAAATCCCTGATGAATGCTGGGATTGAGATCGCCATCATCACAGGCCGTCAGTCGCAAATTGTTGAAAACCGTATGCGAGCGCTGGGTATCTCCCTGATCTATCAGGGCCAGGATGACAAAGTAAAAGCGTATCAAGACATTTGTGCGCGCCTGGCGATTGAACCGCACCAAACAGGCTATATCGGCGATGACCTGATTGACTGGCCGGTGATGGAACAAGTTGCGCTGAAAGTGTGTGTCGCAGACGGCCACCCACTGCTGGCCAAACGCGCCAACTACGTCACTCGCATTAAGGGTGGCCATGGCGCGGTGCGCGAAGTGTGCGATCTGATTCTACAAGCTCGTGATGAGCTGGATGTACATAAAGGCTTAAGTATATGAGTTTATCTCGTATCATTTATGTTTTGCTGTTTATCGTGGCCGGGGTAAGTATTTACTACCTGCTCGACAAAGAGAACACATTTGATATTCAGGTAGAACCGAATGTGGAACTGCCAATGTTCAGTGGCGAGTCGGTCACCAGTACCTCTTACGATGAAAGTGGTACGCGCAGCTACGTGATCACATCCACACACCTGGATCACTACGCGCAAAGCGGTGATACTCTGTTTGAGAAGCCAGTGTTGAAAGTCTTCAACCAAGGCACCATACAGGAATGGGAAGTGACCGCAGATTCTGCGGTACTGGACAAAGACCATGTGCTGACCCTGCACGACAATGTGCTGGCAAAAAACCTGCTGCCGGACTCAGGTTTTGATACTCTGTCGACAGCGAAAATGAGTATTCAGCTAGACAATCGGGATTTTTGGGCTGACAACCAGGTTGTGTTAATCGGCCCTCAGTTTGAAACGGTAGGACAGGCGATGAAAGGCAATTTTGCTGACAATACCGCGGTTCTCTACAACCATGTTCAAGGTAGATATGAAACTCTCACACCTTAGTCTTATAGCGTGTCTGCTGGCGTCTGCGAACGCCATAGCCTTGTCGACCGACCGGGATCAACCGATCTATATCGACTCTGACAGCCAGCAGTTGGACATGCAAAGCAACAAAGTCACGTTTATCGGCGACGTTAAGCTGAAGCAAGGCAGTATCAATATCAATGCAGATAAAGTCATTGTGTACCGCAATCCGAATGACGGCGCGATCAAAGAGATCGAAGGCTACGGCAATCTGGCGACCTTCTCTCAGCTGACTGACGACGGGAAAACCCTGTACGGTGAAGCCAAAGAGTTGTACTACAAGATGGCCGACGACCAGCTGACGATGATCAATCAGGCGCTGCTGCGTCAGGACGACAGTGAAATTCGCGGTAAGAAAATCCGCTACAAGATTTCCTCGCAGAAACTGATTGCCGACGGCAACCAGAGCGGAGAGCGGGTTTCGACCATTCTTCAACCACAGGCAGCGCAGCAGAAATAACTATGGCAACACTCAAAGCAGAGCACCTGGCCAAGAGCTACAAAAACCGTAAAGTGGTCTCAGACGTCAGTTTGCAGGTCGAGTCCGGTCAGATTGTTGGCCTGCTCGGCCCGAATGGTGCGGGCAAAACCACGTCGTTCTATATGATCGTAGGCTTAGTGGCGCGTGATGAAGGCACCATCACCATCGATGACACCGACATCAGTATCCTGCCGATGCACAGCCGTTCACGCATGGGGATCGGTTACCTGCCACAGGAAGCGTCAATCTTCCGTAAGCTCTCGGTGGAAGACAACATCATGGCCGTCCTGCAGACCCGCGAAGAAATGACTCGCGAACAGCGTCAGGACAAACTGGAAGATTTGTTGGAAGAATTCCACATTCAGCACATTCGCCACAGTGCGGGTATGGCACTATCAGGGGGTGAACGCCGCCGGGTCGAAATTGCCCGGGCGCTGGCCGCGAACCCGAAGTTTATCCTGCTGGATGAGCCGTTTGCCGGTGTTGACCCGATCTCAGTCATCGACATCAAAAAAATCATCGAACACCTGCGTGATCGAGGCCTGGGTGTCCTGATCACTGACCACAACGTTCGTGAAACTCTGGACGTGTGTGAAAAGGCCTACATCGTCAGTCAGGGCCAGCTGATTGCCGAAGGTACACCGGCAGATGTACTGGCCAATGAGCAAGTTAAACAAGTTTATCTCGGCGAACAATTCCGACTATGATTAACTAAGAGCGGCAGATTTATAACTATAACAGGCAAGAAAAGACCGAATGAAACCCTCACTACAGCTTAAGTTAGGACAGCAGTTAGCGATGACACCGCAGCTGCAGCAAGCGATCCGTTTGCTGCAGCTGTCCACGCTCGACCTGCAACAGGAAATCCAGGAAGCGCTGGACTCCAACCCTTTGCTGGACGTCGAAGAGGGCGGTGAAGAAGTGGTTTCTGAGGAACACAAAGCCGCTAATGGTGACGATCAGGAGCCGACGGTTGATGTCGCAGAACCAGAGCCCAAAGACAGCTCCGAACTGATCGAAAAATCTGAAATCAGCTCTGAGCTGGAAATCGACACCACCTGGGACGATGTCTACAGTGCAAACACTGGCAGTACCGGTCTGGCGGTTGATGACGATACCCCGGTGTATCAAGGTGAAACCACCGAATCACTGCACGATTACCTGACCTGGCAGCTCGACCTGACGCCGTTTTCCGAAACCGATCGCATGATTGCGATGGCCATCATTGATGCAATTGACGATTACGGTTACCTGACCCTGTCCGTGGACGAGCTCCACGAAAGCTTCGACAGTGAAGAGATTGAAGCGGACGAAGTGGAAGCGGTACGTAAGCGCATCCAGCAATTCGACCCGCTTGGTGTGGCGTCACTTAACCTGCAAGACTGCCTGCTCTTACAATTAACGACCTTCCCGGAAGATACCCCGTGGCTCAAAGATGCCAAGTTAGTACTCACTGACCACATCGACCAGCTTGGCAATCGTGACTACAAGCTGATCATTAAAGAAGCCAAACTCAAAGAAGCGGAACTGAAAGAAGCGCTGAAACTGATTCAGCAGTTGGATCCGCGCCCGGGTAGCCGGGTGACACCGGATCATGCGGAATACGTCATTCCGGATGTATCTGTGTATAAAGAGCACGGCAAGTGGGTGGTCACTATCAACCCGGACAGCGTGCCGCGCCTTAAAGTCAATCAGCAGTACGCAGAGCTTGGCAAAGGCAACAACGCAGACAGTCAGTACATCCGCGCCAATTTGCAAGAGGCAAAATGGCTAATCAAGAGTCTTGAAAGTAGAAACGAGACGTTGCTCAAAGTTGCAAAGTGCATTGTTGAACATCAGCGTGATTTCTTCGAGTATGGGGAAGAAGCCATGAAACCAATGGTGTTGAACGATGTGGCTCTGGCGGTGGATATGCATGAATCAACCATTTCGCGTGTCACCACGCAGAAGTTTATGCATACGCCAAGAGGCATCTTCGAATTGAAATACTTCTTCTCCAGTCACGTTAGTACCGACAATGGTGGAGAGTGTTCATCGACTGCAATTCGCGCACTGATCAAAAAACTGGTGGCCGCAGAGAACTCGGCCAAACCACTCAGTGACAGCAAGATTGCAGCCTTACTAGCTGACCAAGGGATTCAGGTAGCTAGACGTACTATCGCTAAGTACCGTGAATCTTTGGGTATTGCCCCTTCAAGTCAGCGTAAACGCCTGCTTTAGGGCTAAAACAGAGAAGGAAAGTCTATGCAAATCAATATTCAAGGCCACCACGTTGATCTCACCGATTCAATGCAAGACTACGTTCATGAAAAGTTTCAAAAGCTTGAGCGATTTTTCGACCACATCAATAGCGCAAGTGTGGTTTTAAAAGTTGAAAAACTCAATCAGATCGCTGAAGCTACGCTTCACGTAAATCAAGGCGAAATCCATGCCCAGGCAGAAGATGAAAGCATGTACGCTTCCATTGATGCGCTGGTGGACAAACTGGTTCGCCAACTCAACAAGCACAAAGAAAAGCTGAATAGCCATTAATCATGCAACTAAGTGAAGTACTCTCTCTGGACTGCACCAAAAGTGCAGTCCATTGCACAAGCAAAAAGCGCGCTCTGGAAATGATCAGCGAAATCGTCGCTGAACACACCGGACTGAATTCCACCGAGCTGTTTGAATGCATGCTGTCGCGCGAAAAGATGGGCAGTACCGGCATAGGAAATGGGATCGCCATTCCTCATGCTCGTATGAGCGAAAGTGACAAAGCGGTCGCCGTATTGCTGCAGTGCGACGAGCCAATCGAATTTGACGCGATCGACAATCGACCAGTCGACCTGCTGTTCGCTCTTCTGGTCCCGGATGCACAATGCAAAGAGCATCTGCAAACCCTGTCGAAAATGGCGGAACGCCTCAACGACAAACAAATCCTCAAACAATTGCGTAGCGCTCAAAGCGATCAGGAGCTCTACGACATCATGATCAACCGATAAGGCAAAGCAAACATGCGTCTGATTGTGGTCAGTGGCCAGTCCGGAGCCGGAAAAAGCGTCGCACTGCGTGTACTGGAGGATCTGGGTTATTACTGTGTAGATAACCTGCCTGTTGACCTGTTAGAAGCCTTTATCCTGTCGGTGAAAGACAGCTCACAGAATGTCGCTGTCAGTGTCGACATTCGTAACCTGCCTAAAGAGCCGGACCTGATCGCCGATGTGTTCGACAAGATCCGACACGATGTCGATATGACGGTGCTATTTCTAGACGCCAACAAAGAGACCTTACTCAAACGCTACAGCGAAACCCGCCGTATTCACCCGCTTTCCCGCAGTGACGATAAACGCTCACTCGATCAGGCGATCGAGCTGGAGCGTAATATTCTCTATCCACTCAAAGAGCATGCCGATCTGGTGCTAGACAGCAGCAATCTGTCGCTGCATGAACTGAGTGAAACCGTGCGCATGCGGGTAGAAGGCCGCGAGCGTCAGGCTCTGGTGATGGTGTTTGAGTCCTTCGGCTTCAAATACGGTTTGCCAACCGATGCCGATTACGTGTTTGATGTGCGCTTTCTGCCCAACCCGCATTGGGAGCCAAACCTGCGTCCACTGACCGGGCTCGATGCACCGATCAAGTCCTTCCTCGAAAGCCACCCGGAAGTGATGGAGCTGAAACAGCAGATCCAGAAATTCATCGAATACTGGTTACCGCTGCTGGAGAAAAACAATCGCAGTTACCTGACCGTGGCAATTGGCTGCACAGGTGGCAAACACCGCTCGGTTTACCTCACCCAGCAAATTGGCGAGTACTTTTCCGAACTGGGTCATCAGGTGCAAATCCGCCATACCTCGCTCGAAAAAAACCAATAGGAACCGCCATGCCGCAGCACAGCAAAACCGTCCTGATCCAAAACCGTCTTGGCCTCCATGCCCGTGCCGCGATCAAACTGGTCGAGCTGGCCCAGTCTTTTGATGCGGTACTGACGATTGAAAATCAGGAAGGCAAGCAAGCGACCGCGGATGGCGTCATGGGCCTGTTGATGCTCGAATCTGCCCAGGGGCAGAATGTCACCATTCTGGCTGATGGTGCGGAAGCCGAACAAGCGCTGAGCGCCGTGTGCGACCTGATTGAGCATAAATTCGACGAAGGCGAGTAAAGAATCACCCTACGCTTACAAATAAGACCTGTTGTGTAATGAGATTTTATTAAATAACGAATAGAATTAAGTTACTATTCAACGCATTGTCGCAATCACTAGCCAGGGGGAAATGAATGGCAGAGCAAATAGAATTCGATCAAGCTCACCAGGCCCTCCAAGAAATCGCCGAAGCGCTCGAAAACGGCCGTTTTGTCCATGTCCGCCGCCAATTGCAGGATATGGAACCCGAAGACATTGCGTACCTCCTTGAAGCTGCCCCACGAAAAAGCCGTGACGTTCTCTGGCAACTGACTGACCCGGAAGATTACGGGGAAATCCTTGACGAACTCAGTGAAGACGTTAAAGACGCCTTAGTCTCCAAAATGGCCCCAGAGTTGCTTGCCGAAGCGACCGAAGGCATGGACACCGATGACGTTGCTTACGTACTGCGAAGCCTGCCGGACGACGTCTCACGTGAAGTCCTTGGCCAGATGGATGCAGCGGACCGATTACGGGTTGAAACCGCCCTGTCCTACCCGGAAGATACCGCCGGCGGACTGATGAACACCGACGTGATCACCATTCGTGGTGATGTGGACGTCGACGTGGTGTTGCGTTACCTGCGTATGCGAGGCGAGCTGCCAGAAACCACAGATGCCATCTATGTGATTGATGAAAACAGTAAGCTGATCGGCGAACTGCCGCTGACTACGCTGCTGACTACTCAACCGGACATTAAGGTCAACGAGGTGATGGAAGACGCCGACGATGCGATTCTCGTCGACACCAAAGACTCCGATGTCGCCAGCCTGTTTGAACGTCGGAACTGGGTCTCTGCGCCGGTCATTGATGAAAACCAGTACCTGGTTGGTCGTATCACCATCGATGACGTGGTCGACGTGATCCGTGAGGACGCGGAGCACTCCATGATGAGCATGGCGGGTATGGACGACGACGAAGACACCTTTGCGCCAGTGTTTAAATCGGCGCGCAAACGCAGTATCTGGCTGGGCGCAAACGTGCTGGCCGCTCTGGCTGCCGCGTCGGTATCTAACCTGTTTGAAGCCACGTTGGCACAGATGGCGGCGATAGCCGTTCTGATGACCATCGTACCTTCGATGGGCGGCGTAGCCGGTAACCAGACCGTGGCGCTGGTGATTCGCGGTATCGCTCTGGGTCACATCGGTGACAGTAACAAACGCGAACTACTGATGAAAGAAGCGGCGATCGGCTTTCTCAACGGCATCACCTGGGCGCTGATCATCGGCGGAATCGTCGTGGCGTGGAAAGGCAACTGGATGCTGGGCGGCATTATCTCTGCGGCGATGATGACCAACTTATTTGTCGCCGGGGTCGCCGGGGTGACCATCCCGATCATCTTAAAGAAGATGAACATCGATCCGGCATTGGCCGGCGGGATGGCCTTAACCACCGTCACCGATGTGGTAGGCCTGTCTGCCTTCCTCGGCATGGCCACGCTGCTCCTCAACTAAAAACAAAAAAGGTTGGCAATGCCAACCTTTTTTATTGCGCATGTCCCGGATTATTCCCCGGCGACTTTCATCGATTCCAGTAAGATTGAACCGGTCTGAATTTGCGAGCGTTCCTCGACATCATCGCCCACCGCCACAATCTGCTGGAACATCTGTTTGAGGTTACCGGCTATGGTGATTTCCGACACCGGATACTGGATTTCGCCATTCTCGACCCAGAAGCCCGCCGCGCCACGTGAGTAATCGCCGGTCACAATATTAACCCCCTGTCCCATCACTTCCGTCACCAGCAAGCCTGTACCCAGCGCTTTGAGCATCTGCTCAAAGCTCTGACCAGTCGACTTCACATACCAGTTGTGAATGCCACCTGCATGCCCGGTCGGGGTCATGTTCATCTTGCGCGCCGCATAACTGGTCAGCAGATACGTCGCCAGCACACCATCGGTAATGATGTCACGATCCTGAGTCACTACCCCTTCGCTGTCAAACGGGCTGGACGCCAGACCACGCAACACATGCGGACGCTCCTGAATATTAAACCACTCAGGCAATACCGTCTGGCCAAGCTGCTCAAGCAAGAACGACGATTTACGGTACAGATTGCCACCGCTGATCGCCATCACCAGATGCCCCATCAGGCCCGTTGCCACGTCAGCGGCAAACATCACCGGAAATTTCCCGGTCGCCAGACGCCGGGCATCCAGTCGGCGCACAGTCTCTTCCGCGGCTTTCTGGCCGACAACCTGGGGGGACCACAGATCGTCACGATGGCGGGCCACTGTATAGCTGTAATCGCGCTCCATCTCACCATTGACGCCCTGACCAATCACACAACAACTGGTGCTGTGGCGGCTGGATGCGTAGCTGGCCAACAGGCCATGACTGTTGCCATACACTTTGACACCGTAATGGCTGTCATAGCTAGCACCGTCACTTTGTTTGATCTTGTCGCTGTACGCCAGTGCTTGCTGCTCGGCCGCAATCGCGATCTGCGCCGCGTGATCCGGGTCCGGAGTATCTGGGTGAAACAGATCCAAGTCCGGGATCTCGCTGACCATCAACTCTTTCGGTGCCGGGCCGGCAAAGGGATCTTCAGAGGTGAACTGAGCAATGTCGAGCGCCGCCAGCACGGTTTGCTGAATGGCTTTTTCGCTCAGATCGGAGGTGGACGCACTGCCTTTGCGCTGACCGCGGTACACAGTGATACCGAGTGCTCCGTCGCTGTTAAACTCAACATTTTCCACTTCACACATCCGGGTCGACACACTCAACCCTGTGGTTTTAGTGATCGCGACTTCCGCCGCATCGGCTTGCTTCGCAGCCATCTCCAATGCGCGGGCGACGGCGGCTTCCAGCTCAACACGTTGTTGAGCAACTTGCTGTTTTACGTCCATATCTCATCAAATCTGATTGGTGTTACCGTTAGGATAACAAGAATTTCGCTTTCTCCCCACGATGTTTGTTAAAATAACAGCATTGACCACCTAAATTTAAGGCAAGCACAATGGCCCGTAAGAATCAGAAAGCGCCATGGGAACCAGAAGAAGAGATCATCTGGGTCAGTAAATCAGAACTCAAGCGTGATATGGAAGAGCTGCAGAAGCTGGGTGAAGAGCTGGTAAACCTCAAACCGGCAGTACTCGAAAAAATGCCGCTGAGTGACGACCTGTTTGATGCGATCAAAGATGCACAACGTTTCAAAAACGAAGCACGCCGCCGTCAGTTGCAGTTTATCGGAAAGCTGATGCGTACCGAAGATCCGGAACCGATTCAAGCGGCACTGGATAAAATCCGTAACAAACATTCACAGGCGACTGCGGTGCTGCATAAACTGGAAACGCTGCGCGATCGCGTTGTAGAAGAAGGCGATCATGCCATCGAAGAGGTCATGGAACTGTATCCGTCAGCCGATCGTCAGCGTCTGCGTCAGCTCGCCCGTCAGGCCGCCAAAGAAAAGCAGGCCCAGAAGCCGGCCAAAGCGTACCGGGAGATTTTCCAGATCCTCAAAGCACTTAACGACGAAGACGCCTAGTCATCCCAATAAAAAAGCTGGCCTGAGCCAGCTTTTTTATTGTCCGGCGCGGACAAACTCGCGCAGCCCGGCGTGCGTGTGCTGTTCACTGAGCGCGCTGATCGCCGCACTCACCTCAACCCGTCCGTTTGCCATAAAAGCGAAGTCACTGGCGATGGTACGTGCGTCACTCAAGTGGTGGGTCACCATCAATACCGTGATATGCCGCTCTGCGGTCAGGCGCTTCACCAGCGCCAGCATCTCTTCGCGCAGAACTGGGTCCAACGCCGAGAATGGCTCGTCGAGTAGCCAGATGGGGTGAGGCTGAACAAAACAGCGCGCCAACGCCACCCGTTGTCGCTGACCGCCAGAGAGCTGCTCCGGCAACCGGTCGAGATACGCGCCCACCCCCACCTGCATCGCCGCCTGCTCCACCTGCTCCCGTTGCGCGGCGCTCAGTTTCAGTCCGGGATGCAATCCCAGTCCAATGTTCTCACGCACCGTAAGGTGAGCAAACAGATTGTGTTCCTGAAACAGCATGGCAAAAGGCCGTTCAGACGGCGCTTTCCCCACCACCGACACACCGTCTGCCAGAATATCGCCCCGTAATGGGGCAATGAATCCGGCCAGCAGCGCCAATAAGGTGGATTTCCCAGCCCCACTGGGGCCCATCAACGCCACGATCGATCCGGCCTCAACCGTCAGGTCAAAGGTAAAAAGTTCCTGGTGGTACTCATACTCCACCTGATTCAGATTTAACACACACACCTCACTGACGGGCTTTAAACAGAGCTTCAATCACAGTAAAACAACCAACGCTGAGCAACAGCAGCGTCAACGAGACCACCGCTGCCGCTTCCATTTGGTAGCTGCCGAGCAACTGGAATAAATACAGCGGCAGCGTGCGGAACTCCTGGCTGCCAAACAACGCAATCGCGCTTAAGTCACCCATTGACAACATAAAGCTGATCGCAAAAGCGTGCGCGATCGGACGACGCAAAGCGCGCCACTCAACGATGCGCAGTCGCTGCCAACCACGCATTCCTAAGCTGGCACACAATAACTGGTACTGCTGCGCCAGATGCAACATAGGCTGTGACAGCGTTTTAATCACATACGGCAGGGCCATCAGGCCGTTCACCGAAACCACCACCAGCATCGCCATGCTGAACACATCGGTCAGCGCCCGGAGCAACAAAAACAGCCCAGTGCTGATCACCAGCCCCGGCGTCACCAGAATGATGGTGCCAACCAGTTCCAGCTGATCGGCACGGCGATGGCGGGAATGGAGTCGCCAGGCCCGACTGGTCAGCAGGATCAATACTCCCGCGCTGAGTGCGAACACACTGGCGAGCAACGCCACACGCAGGGACGCCCACAAGGCAGACCAGAACTTATGATCCGCCAGCACCAACCCCGCCTGCGCGTTAAACCCGCTCAGCACCACCATAACCAGTGGCGGCAACACCAGCACCAGAACAGCCATGATCCAAAAGCTATCCCAGGCTTTTGACCACCGGCTGTCCTTAAACTGAAAGCGCTGCGGACTGAGGCTACCAGGCGTGACAGGCAGTGGCTTAGTCAAGCGTTGAATCGCCAACGCCAGCGCCCCGCAAAGCAGCATCTGCCACAGTGCCAACAAGGCTCCGGCCTGCAAATCAAAGTCGAATTTGATGGCCTGATAAATGGCGAGTTCAATGGTGGTCGATTTTGGTCCACCTCCCAGCGCCATCACCGTGGCGAAGCTGGTAAAGCACAGCATGAACACCAATCCGCACACGTGCGGCAGTTGTTGCCTCAGCCGCGGCCACTCAACCCATTTGAATTTGTGCCAGGATCCCATCCCCAGATGCGCACACAGTTTGTGCTGCTCTTCCGGAATTCCATCCAGCGCCTGCAACAATAACCGGCTGGCGTAAGGCAGATTAAAAAACACATGAGCCAGCAAAATGCCGTTCAGACCATAAATGGAAAACGGCAACTGAGCATCAAGTACACTCAACCCCTTTGCCAACAGACCACTGTTACCATAAATCGCCAGCAGGCCAAACACGCCCACCAATACGGGCAACACCAGCGTGGTGGCAAACAGCTTCAACAACAACGCTTTGGCGAAAAACTGGCGACGCGACAACGCATGCGCCACCGGAATCGCCAGACCGACACTCAACAATGTCGACAACAAGGCCTGATAAAAACTAAAACGGGTGACATAGCGATAGTAAGGGTCACCCCATACCGCAGTGATATCCAGAGAAGGCGCCGCGGCCAGCAGCGCAGCAAATGCGGAAATAACAAAGGCCGCGATGATCACCGCGACCCCGAGACCGATTTTAGGAACTGAATTCAAACGCCGCCCTTAAAATGTCAGTGCGCTTTGCCACTCACGAATCCATGTTTTGCGCATCTTCGCCACTTCCTCTGGCGAAAAACTCAGTGACTCGGTCGGCACCACCAATGAATCAAACGCTTTTGGCAACGCCACATCCGTCACCGGATACATCCAATTTCCGGTCGGGATCACCGTCTGAAAATCCTTGCTGAGGATAAATTGCATAAACGCATCCGCCAGTTCAGGCTGCGGGCTGTTTTTGACTTTCGCCGCCACTTCCACCTGAGTGTAATGCCCTTCACTAAAGGCCGCCGCGACGTATTTGTCATTCTGTTCAGCAATTTGGTGATACGCTGGCGATGTGGTGTACGACAGTACTAAATCTGATTCCCCTTCGAGGAACATGGAATACGCCTCCGACCAGCCTTTGGTCACGGTCACGGTTTTGCCGGCCAGCTGCTGCCAGGCCTTGCTGGTGTTATCCCCGTACACCGACTTCATCCACAGTAACAACCCCTGGCCGGGCGTCGAGGTACGCGGATCCTGATAAATCACTTTCAAATCATCACGCTGCTCGACCAGCTCTTTGAGGCTTTTGGGCGGGTTGGATAACGTCTGCTTGTTGTAAACAAACGCAAAGTAGCCGTAGTCGTACGGCACAAATGTGTCGTCGTGCCAGCCACCTGGTAGCAGGACCGCCGACGTATCCACCTGATGTGTGGTCAGTAGTCCAGTCTGACGCGCTTCGGCCATCAGATTGTTGTCCAGGCCCAGTACCACATCCGCCTTACTGTTTTTTCCCTCCAGACGCAGACGGTTGAGAATCGACACGCCGTCATCCAGAGCAACAAAATTGACGTCACAACCACACTGCGCTTCAAACGCTTTCTCGATTTTCGGCCCCGGGCCCCAGTCAGCCGCGAACGAATCATAGGTGTATACGGTAAGCGTTTTATCGGCCGCCCAAGCCGGGCTGGCGGTCAAAGTGCCAACGATGGTCGACAATGTGGTTAGCGCCACGGCGCTGAAAGAGGTGTTCACTGCTCGCTCTCCTTGTTCGAGCGGCACAGGGTTGAGGAAGGAGAATAAGATAAAAATACGGTGCTCCTGACTCAATTCCTACGCCAGCATTATCTGGATCAGGTAATCATAAGGCCGGCCTCGCTTGGCTGACCTTATCGTGCGGGTCCCGAAAACGTTCGATCTCAGCTGGCATTCACACTGTGAATACTTCGCTCCCCGTTGAGTGACTGGAATTGTAAAGGCTATTGGAACGAAACGCTACTGACTCAGTTCTCATTCCGCTGATCGTACCCCCAGCGCGGCACTAGTCCCTGTTCAACGCCGAGGTGATCGAGAATGCGGGCGACCATAAAGTCGACCAGATCCTCAATTGTCTCCGGCTGATGATAGAAACCAGGCGCGGCCGGCATGATCGTCACGCCCATCTGCGACAGTTTGTGCATATTTTCCAGATGCAGCGTCGAAAAAGGCGTCTCACGTACCACCAACAGCAATTGGCCTCGCTCTTTCATCACCACATCAGCCGCCCGTTCAATCAGATTGTCCGACATACCATGAGCGATCGCAGCGACACTGCCCGCCGAGCACGGGCAAACCACCATCTGTTTCGGTGCGGCTGAGCCGGACGCCACCGGAGAGAACCAATCTTCCTTACCGCACACACTCAGCTTGTCCGGATCGCAATTGAGGTGTGCCACCAATGCCTGCTTCGCAGCCTCCGGCCCGCTGGGCAGTTTCAGGCCGTGTTCAGTGGCCAGCACCACACGCGCGGCCGACGAGATCAGCAGATAGACCTGATAGTCCGCGGCCAACAGGCACTCCAGCAAACGTAGACCGTATGGCGCACCGGAAGCGCCGGTCCACGCCAGCGTAATTGCTTTAGGATGACCTTGATTCATGCTTGCTCACTCTTTGCTGTCAGGGCTGAGAGCAACTTGGTATGGATCCCCTCAAATCCGCCGTTGCTCATCACCAGGATCTGATCCCCTGGTCGGGCCTGAGCGACGATCTGTGCGACAAAGGCATCAATGTTCTCTCCCACATACGTCGGTTGCTGACACTCGTCCGCCACCTCTTGTACCGACCAGGCAATGTTGTCCGGCTGAAACAGGAACACGCTGTCTGCCTGATGCAATGAGGCCGCAAGCGTTGCTTTGTGCACCCCTTTTTTCATCGTCGCAGAACGCGGCTCAAGAACCGCCAGAATGCGCTGCCCGCCCACCTTGTTACGCAGACCACCGAGCGTCAGCTCAATGGCGGTCGGATGGTGGGCAAAATCGTCGTACACCGTGATGCCGCCAACTTCGCCTTTTAACTCCAGACGACGCTTAGTGTTAATGAACCGACCCAAAGCTTCACACGCCAGCGGCGGAGTCACCCCGACGTGACGCGCAGCGGCGATCGCCATCAGCGCGTTATCAACGTTGTGATCGCCAACCAGTGACCAGCGCACCGTGCCAGCCAGCTCACCCTGAAAATAGACATCGAATTCGGATCCATCCGCCACCCGCTTGTGCGCGCGCCAGTCGCTCTGCGCACCGCTGAACTCGCTTTCGCTCCAGCAGCCACGCGCCAGCACGTCCGCCAGCGCCTGATCGCCCGCTGGTGCCAGGATCCGGCCGTTGCCCGGAACCGTCCGCACTAAGTGATGGAATTGTCGCTTGATCGCCTCTAGATCATCGAAAATATCCGCATGATCGAACTCAAGATTGTTCATGACCAAAGTGCGTGGGTGGTAATGCACGAACTTTGAACGCTTATCGAAAAAAGCGCTGTCGTATTCGTCCGCTTCGACGACAAAAAACATGCTGTTGCCCAGCCGCGCGGAAACACCGAAGTTACCGAGCACGCCGCCGACCAGAAATCCGGGCTCATAACCGCAGGCTTCGAGGATCCACGCCAGCATACTGGACGTGGTGGTTTTGCCATGTGTACCCGACACCGCCAGTACCCAGCGATCGTGCAACAGAAACTCCTGCAGCCATTGTGGCCCGGAGGTGTAACGTAAATTGGTGTTAAGTACATGTTCCACGCACGGATTGCCGCGACTCATGGCATTGCCAATCACCACCAGATCAGGTTTAGGCTCCAGCTGTGACGGATCAAAACCTTCAATAATTTCAATCCCCTGAGATTCCAGCAGCGTGCTCATCGGCGGATAAACGTTCGCATCCGAGCCGGTGACTTTGTGCCCCAGTTGTCGGGCCAGGATTGCAGCCCCGCCCATAAACGTGCCGCAGATCCCTAAGATATGAATGTGCATAAACCTAACCTGTCCATCGGGTTGTCAAAGAACCCCCATTATACTCAAGTGGCCTGAATATGCTCGCCTCTGCGCACGAGTTTGCAAAAACATGAAAGTCGACAAATGAATTGAGATCTCAGTCAGTTACTTCATTACCATTAATAAGATCTAGCACATAAAATTAGCCTTGCATGCAGTCCCTTGAACACAGTGCCCACCAAGAGGCAGGAAACTGCATCGTTTTCCCCCGATTCCCTGAGAAAGTTAAGGATACAACATGTCTGAAATGCGCACCCTTGGCGAATTCATCGTTGAGAAACAACATGATTTCCCCCACGCTAGCGGTGAACTTTCCTCTCTTTTGTCCTCTATTCGTATTGCTGCGAAGATCGTAAACAGAGAGATCAATAAAGCCGGTCTGGTTGATATCGTTGGTGCCGTTGGCACGGACAATATCCAGGGCGAAGAGCAGCAGAAACTGGACGTTTTTGCCAACGAGAAATTCAAAGCCGCTCTGGAAGCCCGCGACCAAGTGTGTGGCGTTGCCAGTGAAGAAGAAGACGAAGCGGTCGCGTTCAGCAAAGAGCTGAACAAAAACGCCAAGTACGTGGTTCTGATGGATCCACTCGACGGCTCCTCAAACATCGACGTCAACGTATCTGTCGGTACCATTTTCTCTATCTACCGCCGAGTATCCCCTGTCGGCACGCCGCCAACCGAAGAAGATTTTCTTCAGCCTGGCCACAAACAGGTTGCCGCTGGCTACGTGATTTACGGCTCGTCTACCATGCTGGTGTACACCACCGGAAATGGCGTCAATGGGTTTACTTACGATCCGTCGCTGGGCACTTTCCTGTTGTCCCATGAAAACATGATGATTCCGCAGGACGGGAAGATCTACTCGATCAACGAAGGCAACTACATTCGTTTCCCGATGGGCGTGAAGAAGTACATTAAATACTGCCAGGAGAACGTCCCGGAAGATGGTCGTCCCTACACGTCACGCTACATTGGCTCACTGGTGGCAGATTTCCACCGCAACCTGCTCAAAGGCGGCATCTACCTCTACCCAAGCACCCAAAGTCACCCGAACGGCAAACTGCGTCTGCTGTATGAGTGCAATCCGATGGCGTACCTGATTGAACAGGCGGGCGGCACAGCCTCCGACGGTAAGATGCGCATTCTCGACATCAAACCGACCGAGTTGCACCAACGTGTACCGTTCTTTGTCGGTTCAAAAAACATGGTCTCTAAGGTCGAAGAGTTCCTCGCCACCTACCCGGAAGAACATTAATTCCGCGAATCGACAACGCCAGCGTCTGCTGGCGTTTTCATTTGGGCGTTAATTCGCGTCTGATTATTTACGCGCTGGCGGTTTCTCGCTAAAGTTAGCCTGTCTAAAATACAGGGCCTGTCAGCCCGATACTTGAAAAGGAAACTACAATGAGCCTCAACAACGTTCCTGCAGGTAAATCTCTGCCAGATGATCTGTACGTGGTAATCGAAATCCCTGCAAACGCTGATCCGATCAAATACGAAGTCGATAAAGACTCCGGTGCGGTATTCGTAGACCGTTTCATGTCTGCGCCTATGTTCTACCCATGTAACTACGGTTACGTGAACCACACTCTGTCGCTGGACGGCGATCCGGTAGACGTACTGGTTCCGACTCCGCACCCACTGATGCCAGGCTCAGTTATCCGTTGTCGTCCGGTTGGCGTACTGAAAATGACGGATGAGTCAGGTGAAGACGCGAAAGTCGTCGCAGTGCCGCACAGCAAGCTGTCAAAAGAGTATGACCACATTCAAGACGTGAATGACCTGCCAGAGCTGCTGAAAGCACAAATTACTCACTTCTTTGAGCGTTACAAAGAGCTGGAATCCGGGAAATGGGTCAAAGTTGACGGTTGGGAAGACGTAGAATCGGCACGCAAAGAGATCCTAGAATCTTACGAGCGCGCGCAGAAATAATTGCCCGATACGCATAAAAAAGAGCCAGCTGTTGCTGGCTCTTTTTTTATACCCGCTGACACCAGTCACCGGAGTCCACCAGCTCATCGAGCTGGCCGCTGCCCTGGTAGAGATAAATCCACGCTTCGCCAAAAGGCGTGGTGAGAGTTTCACGCCGGTACTCCACTGGCACATCTTCGAGAATATCAAGCCGTTGCAAAGTAGCGTCGTCGATCAGATACACTTCTCCCTGAATCGACTGATGTCCGTTGATCAGCGCCGGATAGCTGCCGAGATCATACAAGGCAAATTCCGGCAAGGTTTCGTGACTGCCTAGCAGCTGGCTGTCGGCCAGAAAATCATGATGACGCTGCCCCTGACGCAGGGTGCCATAGACAAAAACCAGATGCTGCATAACCACTCCTTAATCAAACTCAAACTGGTACAACAAATCCACCGCGCTGTCGATGCCGCTGACCGCTTCGAGGTAGAGATCTTTCATCAAGCGATAACGGACGGTAAATTCCCCCACCGAATCAAAGATACCGACACCGTACTTCACCTGTAAACCAGGCAGAATATAGCCGCTGACAGTGACCTGTGAATCGTCACCGGAGCCTTGGGTATCCAATTGCAGATCCTGCACCCCAAACGCCTCACCAATCTCACCCACGACTTTACCACTTTTCGCCAGACTCAGTCCGATCAACGCCGTGTACATGGCGTTTCCGTCCGATTCCGCGCCAATGTCCTGACCGCGTAGCAGGTAAGACAGAGCGTTGGCTTGCGGCATCGCCGGATCAGAGAAAATCGTGATGGTTGGCTGATCGGCCGGGCCAGTCACTTTCACCCCGGCGGTCACGTCGTCCTGCGTATTGTCCGGGTCACGCACCGCCGTGATCGCCACATACGGCTGGTCCACCGGACCATTCATCAGAATTTTACCTTCCTGAATGATCAGTTCCTGCCCAAACGAGCGATACTTACCGTCTCGAATGTTCACCTCACCCACAATATAGGTGCCTTTTTCCTGTTGTGTCACCTTAAGGTCACCCACCAGGTTCCCTTGCAGACCAAATGCCGACAGACGGAAATCATCGCCGATATTAATGGTCACGTTGGTTTCCAGCTTAAACGGCACGCCTTCATCGCCGTTGAGCGGCTGCAGCTCTTTATTGAGCAGCACCTGATCTTTCGACACACTGACCGCACTCGGCGGCAGGTCTTTGACTTCGATACGTCCCCAAGGCAGGCCGATATTCCCGCTCACTTTGACCAACTCCGGTGTCACCGATATGGTCATATCCGGCACCACTTTGACTTTCACCATCGGCGGCAAATCCACTTTCAGTTCATCGGCGAACACACGCAGATTGACGTCCCAGGCGCTGAGATCGCGCCAGTTGGCATCACCGGTCGCTTTCAGTTCCCCATCCGGAGTATTGATCGAAGCGTTAAGCGTGGCGGTATCACCGTTGAATTGCGTGACCACCTGACCAGACTGCACTTCCACAGGCGAAATATCGCCCGCCACCATGATGTCTCTGACCAGCATTTCACCATAGACTTTAGGTTCCAGCATTGGCCCACTGAAGGTCAGATCGGTTTCAATATTCGACTGAACTTGGCTGTACTCACCCACAACAGGGGCCAGGAAGTCGAGATTGAAGGTACTCAGCTTGAGATTCCCGTTCATCTCCCGCTGCTCACTGCTCAGTTTTGGAATGCTGATCTGGCCCGACACATCACCGTTGTCGGTCACATCGAAACGCCACTGGGCATCGAGTTGATCGTTGGCGACATTGGCGGTCAGCAGCACACTGTCCCAGCCAAACACCAGTGGCGCATCGAGCTTTTGCGCCACCTGGCCTTTGGGCATTTCGACCGTCACTTTGGCTTGTGGCGGCTTATTCGGCGCCCATTTCGCCCACACATTCGCGTTGACTTCCCCTTGCAGCTGCGTGTCATCTGGAATGAAGGCTGTCAACTGACTAAAGCGGAACTGTTTCAGGCTCAGCTGCGCCTCACCTTGTTCCCCTACCTGAATGTCTTTGTCGAGACACAATGACGCATCGCCTTGCAGCCAACAATGGGCACTGACCGCTGCCAATTGCTTGTCGAGGTTGTATCCCAGTCCGGTCGGTTTCGCCAGATTCCAGGTCCCCTGCTGGGATGTGATCTCAGCTCGCTCCAGTTGGCCACGCCAATCCATCACTGGCTTCTCCTTAAGACTGCCATTCAGCGCCAGACTGACGGAGGCCAGATTAGAAGCCAGATCCAACGTCAGGTTGTGACTGGCCTGACCGCCGGTAACCGCCAGCGCCAGACTGTCAAGGCGGTTGTCCTGATACGTGGCATCTTGCGCAGTCAGCGTGACGTTGGCTTTGACCTGAGGCAACGGCGTTACGTCACCTTGCAAACGCAGGGTTTTCAGTGTGGCCTCGTCTTTCCACTTCACGTCGTTGACGTTGAGCAACAGGTTAACGTCCGGCTCGGCCAGCTTACCGCGCAGTGCAACATTACCCTGCACACGGCCCGCCAGATCCGGCACCGATTTCGCCAGTTGTGGGAAATCAATCGCCAGATTCATCTGCCACTGCTTGTTCAACTCGCCTTCCGCCGTCACCCGGTTCGGGCCATGCGATAGCACTATGCCCGGTGTCGACAGGCGGATATCGCCATTGGCGGCTTTATCCGATGCGGTCAGACTGCCCTCAAAATTGAGCGGGTAGTCACGCAGTACACCGTCAATATCAAACATCGGCAAATCGACCTGCCAACCTCCTTGGTCGCTCAGCGAGCCACTGGTTTTCAGTTCACCACTGATGTTACCTTCCGCCTCTGGCCACTGCAGGCCCGGCTGAATGTTGGCCAGCTTGATCGCCGCGCGCCAGTTGATCGGCGCGTCCCAGTTAGCGAAAGCATTACCACTGATATCGCCACCGAGGGTATTGATGTTCAGCGACGTCAGTTCAATCTGTTTGATGTCTCCTTTCCCCTCCAGGCTAACCTCGGTATCCGGGACGTCTTTCCCCTGCGCGCTGGCCGCCAGTGCAACCTGATACCCTTCTAACGAGCCGGATGCACTCAGCTTTTTAAGATCAACAAAGTAATCCCCCTTGCCCGTCAGCGGCCACTGCGCTTTGGTCTGATCAATCAGGACATCAAACGGCAACGTTGGCTCCAGTGGTTGCAGTTTGGCTTCAACCTGGCTCTCGACCACACCCCCGAGCTCGGCGTGCACGGTCAGATTTTTTACGCTGCCGCCCACCGATAAGGCCAATTCCTGACCATTGGCCGGCTCCTCTCTGACCAGAGCTGTAGCGTCCAGTGTCAACGGGTAGCCTTGACGTAATTCAACCTGAGTCTTGAGATCGGCTTTGATCTGCGGCATATCCAGCGCCAGTTTATCCACCCGCACCTGATACCCTTTAGCAAACGCTTTGAGGCCAAGGTGATTGACCACCAACGGCGTTTCCTGCTGGAGCGTAAAACGGCGCACATCAATACCAGCCACATCGACCGTCAGCGGGATCCAGACTTCAGGTAACACGATAGGTGCCGGCTCCGTTGCCGCAGTTGGCGATGGCGCCGGCTCAGCATCCGGTTCGGCCGGTGGCGCTAAAGCCACCACGATGTCTTCCAGCGTGGTCGGACTGAGTTTCAGCACGTCGCCTTTAAATGATGCCGCCGTAGTGAATCGTTGCCAGCGAACCTTGTTGCCGAGAATATCCAGTTTGATATCACTGAGTGACAAATTGCCAAGCAGGATCGGGATCGGAGAAGAAATGGACGTGACCGGCTCAGAGTCGGGAGCAGGCGGGGCATTCGGATCTTCCGCTGGCAACTGCGGCATGGAAAAATCCAGTCCGTCGATGGCCAGCTTGGTGATGCACACTGAAGGCTCAAGGAAACAGTTGGGATGCAGTCCGAGACTGATGCTGCGCGCCTGCATATCAATGAAAAGGCTCTCATCCTGATAGCGGACACCACTGAGGGTAAATCCGGGCAGCAAGGCACCTTCGGCGTCTTCGACCTGTAGCTGTGGCAGCGCTTTCTGCGCCCCCCATACCATCATATTCAGGCCGGGCTGGGTATAAAGCAGGGTAGCCAGTAAAACCACCAAGGTAAAACACAGCAGCAGGAATGCCAGCGTAATCCACTTGGTCCAGCGAATCGCGTGATGAATCATAGCTCTGGCCCCAGCGAGAAGTGAATACGGAACTCATCACCCGGATTGGCATCCAGCCCCCAGGCAAAATCGAGTCGGATCGGCCCCACCGGAGACCCCCAGCGAATACCGACTCCGGTGCCGCGGTGCCAGTCCGGTGTGTCGTTAAAGGCATCACCGATGTCGTAAAACAGCGCCCCCCACCATTTGCCGGTCAGGCGATACTGATACTCAAGTGAACTGGTGGCAATGTATTTGGCACCGGTCAACGAGCCGCTGCTGTCACGCGGCGAAATCGATTCATAGCCGTAACCCCGGATGCTGTTGTCACCACCGGCGAAGAAACGCAGAGAAGGCGACAACTTGTCCAGTTCGTCGGTAATGTTGGCACCGCCGTCGAGGCGGAAAATGGCACGATGGTTTCGGCCCATGCTGTGGATCCAACCTGCGCCGCCCATTACACGCAGCACATCGGTTTCCGACAACATGTCGTTGCTGCCGACTTCCAGCGTCAGGTTGACCCGTTGTCCGGTGTAAGGCATCGGACCACCGCGGGTACGGGTGCGTGAATAGGAAATGCCCGGCAGCACAAATTGCGCCGCGTCATCCTGGAGCCCCTGTTCGTAGTTCTCAATCAAATAACGTACGTAAGCGGTGCGATGCCAGCCGCTCTCTAACAACCAGTGCCGTTCCACCGCCAGATTGGACTCGATACTTTTAGTGTCACGCTTATCAACATGCTTCATCCCATAAGCAATCCGGTAGTAGTCGTTGAGTACATCATCGAGCGGTATCTGATAGCTGGCGGTAATGGTCTGTTCCGGCTGCGAAAGCGAAAAGCTGCTGTCAAAACTGTGTCCCTTAGCGTTCACCCAAGGCTTTTTCCATTTCAGCGTACCGCGCACGCCAACGTCGGTGGAATAGCCGATACCGGTTTCAATCTTATTGCGCGCCTGCGGTGCCAGAGACACTTTGACCGGCAATTCCCGGGACTTGCCCAGATAGCTCAGATCAGGCTCCACAAACACCGATGAAAACCAGTCGGTATTGGACAAATTCTGATTGTATTCCCCCACCTGACTGACCAGATACGGGTCACCTTGTGTATACGGTTGGATCGAACGGACTCGATCATCGTCGATCTGGCTGCCCGATACAGAGGTTTCACCAAAATGGTAACGAATGCCACTGTCATAATGGAGACGGATCATGGCTTCATTCAGTTCCGGTACCACTTCGAGACGGCTGAGCGTGAACTCACCATCAAAATAGCCCCGCTGCAACGCAAGGTTGGTCATACCGGATTTGAGACTGTCGTATTGATTATGCTTGAGCCGCTTACCTTCTTTGATGCCACTTTGTCGGATCAGACGACGAAACGCGCGATCTTTTTCTGCTTCACCGCTGACGAGAATGTCCACTTCCTTGATCTTGACCGACGGCCCCTTTGCCACGTTGACGACCAGTTTGGTGTCACTGCCATCCTCGATCACCTCAAACTTAAACGTCGGATGGTAATAGCCGAGCGCATTGAGAGCCTGGGTGATGCTTTCTTCTAGACGCGACTGAAATCTCAGGCTGACGGAATACTCGGAAGCGGGAATGGATGACAGATAAGCCTCCACATTATCTTCCAGTTCTCCTTTCAGTCCGGTGACCGATAACTCGACATCATTAGCCTGCGCCAGACAAGGCATGAGCAGGGCTAATAAAACTGGCAATGGTTTTCTTATCATGTTTAATTAGGAGACGTTGAAAATCGAGAATGATTATTAACTGAAATAATACCGTTAATCAGGTACTAAGTCTGTATGGAATCCGTCAATAACACCGCCTGTTAGGAATAATCTCATTATTAAGGAAGTCACTTATGCTCAACAAACACACCCTGATTTCTGCGCAAGACGCTCTGCCAGGGCGGCCACAAGCGATACAAATCGACGATATCCATTATGTTAATCAGTCTAGTTTGACAGCAGAACCCGAATCAGGCCATCAGAAAATTCTGATTGGCATGGGCTGTTTTTGGGGCGCAGAACGCCTGTTCTGGCAATTGGATGGCGTGATCGCTACCGCGGTGGGTTATGCCGGGGGTTACACGCCAAACCCGAGCTACGAAGAAGTCTGCACCGGACAAACCGGCCACACAGAAGTCGTGCGCGTGGTGTTTGACCCACAGGTCATCAGTCTCAATACGCTGTTGCGTCACTTCTGGGAAAATCACGATCCCACCCAAGGGATGCGTCAGGGGAACGATCTCGGCACTCAGTACCGCTCCGCTCTCTACACCTACAATGCCGCACAACAGGCCAGCGCCGAATCGTCGCGTGAGATTTATCAGCAAAGCCTCAGCGCTCACCAGCGTGAAACCGTGACCACCGAGATTCAGCCCGCGGGCCCGTTCTACTACGCGGAAAACTACCACCAGCAGTACTTGGCCAAAAATCCGGATGGCTATTGCGGACTCGGTGGCACGGGCGTGTGCTTTCCTCCCTCATTGAGTGAAGCGTGACCAAAGTCGCCTATTTGGCGACTTTTTTGTTGGCTCCGGGTTATGCGTATATACTTTCGTGGCACATTCACAAGGAAGAAAGCCATGAAAAACAAACTAATAACAGCATTACTTCTGACCTGCTCTCCACTGTTTGCCTCAGCACACAACATCGCCACCGGCCGGCCGGTACCCGAAGTCAGTGTCGACAAATACGGTGAAATTCTGCTCAGCGGTGATGACGTCAGCTACCAGACCTGGAACAGCCAGGGACTGGCCGGTAAAGTCCGCGTCATTCAGGCCATCGCCGGACGCAGCAGCGCCAAAGAGATGAACGCCCCTTTGATGACCGCAATCACGGCCGCCAAGTTCCCGGAACAAAGCTACCAGACCACCACAGTGATCAACCAGGACGACGCGATTTGGGGCACTGGCTCTTTCGTCAAATCCTCCGCGCAGGACAGTAAAAAAGAGTTTCCGTGGTCATCCATCGTATTGGATGAATCCGGCAAAGTCGCGTCCGCCTGGCAACTGAAAGAAGAGTCGTCAGCCATTATCGTGCAGGACAAAAGCGGTAACGTACTGTTTGTTAAAGAAGGTGCGTTGAATCAGACTGACATCAATCAGGTGATCGAACTGGTGAAAAGTCACCTGTAACCCGCTCCACCGGTGGGGAACACTCACCGGTGAATCTTGCCTGACACAGACGTAATTATTTGTTATAACATAACACTTCATTTACGTTATTTCGGTGTTGTTCTAGTGCTGCGCGACTCAAAACGCTCTCGATCCATGGCTGTACTGTGTGCCCTGGCCCTGACTTTGTGGCTCGGCTTCGCGTCGGTAAGCCACCAGTTGGACATCACCGCAGAACACCACCAACACCATGATTGCCAGCTGTTTTCATCGGTTGGCCAAGCTCTCCATGCTGCCGCATTTCACTGGCATGACTCGTCTTTGCCAGACCATTTTAGCCCCGTCCTTCATCGGGTTCGTTATTCTGTTACTCAGCCGGTGTATCAGGCGCGTTCTCCACCAACGCACGCTGCCTAACCACCCTTTTACAACAGATAGCCAACTCAACTAAGGATGACACTTATCATGAAAATCAAAACTTCACTGGCGCTGGCCATTGGCTTCGCCCTTAGCGCCGCGCAAGCAACCGCGGAAGACGGGTTCCGTCAACACGACGCCCACGTTCACGGCCAGGTTGAATTCAACATTGCTCAGGACGGCTCTGAACTGTTGGTCGAGATCACAGCACCAGGCGCGGACGTGGTCGGGTTTGAACACGCCCCGCAAAGCGATAGCGAACAAACTGCACTGGCCAAAGCCAATGCCATTCTGGCAGAAGCCGATAAACTGCTGACGCTCTCCTCCGCCGCTCAGTGTCAGATCAAACACACCTCGGTGACCAATACGCTGCTCGCAGACGACGATAAGCATGAGCATGAGCATGAGCATGAGCATGAGCATGAGCACCATGATGATCATCAACACGACGATGAACATCACGATCATCACGAAGAGCATGATGGCCACGGCAGTTTCAGTGTGGAATACCGCTATGACTGTCAACAGATCGGTCAGCTCAGCCAGATCGACGTCCATTGGTTTAATCATTTTTCGTCGACACAAAGTATTCAGGCGAACCTGCTGACGGACAAAGGACAGAACGCACATCAACTGAAGCCGGGTCAAAGCACCCTTTCCCTGTAAAAACTCAACCGGAGGCCAGCCACACTGGCCTCCTCTGCTTGTCGGAAACGGATATGAACACACACACGACAATCGTGGAGCCGAATGTGGTCGAGTTGACGGACGTTCGCTTTCAGTGGCCCGGCGCAACGCAGCCGATATTGGCGATCCCCTCTCTGACGGTCCGGCAGGGCGAGCATGTTTTTATCAAAGGCCCGAGTGGCTGTGGTAAATCCACCCTGCTCGGCCTGTTGACCGGCATTCACGCCCCGACCTCAGGCCAGATCAACATCCTCGGACAGGGCTTGTCTGACATGACCTCCCGGAGCAAAGACCGCTTTCGCGCCGACCATATCGGCTACATATTTCAACAATTTAACCTGTTGCCTTACCTCTCAGTGCTGGACAACGTCTTACTGCCCTGCCAGTTTTCACGCCGGCGCAAACAACTGTGCCGTCATCCAGTCGAAACGGCGACAATGCTGCTGCAACGCCTGCACCTGAGCGCTGAACTGCTGGAACGACCCGTCAGTGAGCTGAGTATCGGTCAGCAGCAACGCGTGGCCGCCGCGCGTGCACTAATAGGTGATCCGGCGCTGATCATCGCGGATGAACCGACCTCAGCGCTCGATCATGATAACCGCAGCGCTTTTATCTCACTGCTGCTGGAACAGGCTTCCCAGGCCGGTGCCACGCTGATTTTTGTCAGCCATGACCCAACACTGGAAGGGCTGTTCAACCGCAGTATCGATCTGTTGCAACTTAATCAGGCCCAGGGAGCAATCTGATGACCGCGACCTTGAATTTGGCTTGGAAAAGCCTGAAAAACCGCCGGATGACAGCCATACTGACCATCATGACCGTGGCGATTTCGGTGATTCTGCTGATGGGGGTGGAGCGGATCCGAACTCAGGCCAAAACCAGTTTTGCCAATACCATCTCCGGCACCGATCTGATCGTCGGCGGGCGTTCCGGACAGGTGAACCTGCTGCTGTATTCGGTGTTTCGTATCGGTAACGCCACCAATAACATCGACTGGAAAAGCTATCAGGAATTCAGTCAGCATCGGGCCGTGAAATGGGCAATCCCCATTTCACTCGGGGATTCACATAAAGGTTTCCGGGTGATGGGCACCAACCACAGCTACTTTGAGCACTATCGCTATGGCCAGAAACAACCACTGCGATTTGCCAGTGGCCGTGAATTCAATGGCTTATTCGAGGCCGTGATTGGCGCCGACGTGGCGAAACAGCTCGGCTATCAGGTAGGCAGCGAAATCATTATTGCGCATGGCATCGCCGACGTGGGTTTCAGCCGTCACGATAAACTGCCGTTTCATGTTGTCGGTATCCTAGCCCCCACGGGTACGCCGGTCGACAAAACCGTGCACGTTTCGCTGCAAGCGATTGAAGCCATTCATGTTGGTTGGGAGTCGGGCGCCCAGTTAGGCCCAACACCAGATGCCGCTACGCTGGCCAATATGGACTTTGAGCCCAAACAGATCACCGCGATGCTGATCGGTTTACAGTCCCGGATCCAAGTGTTTGCCCTGCAGCGTCAGATCAACACCTATCCCAAAGAGCCCTTGAGTGCGATTCTGCCCGGTGTCGCGTTGCAAGAGCTATGGGGCATGATGTCGGTTGCCGAACAGGCACTGATGATCATTTCCGTATTTGTGGTGGTGGCCGGTTTGTTTGGTATGCTGAGCAGCCTGCTGGCCAGCCTCAATGAGCGGCGGCGGGAAATGGCGATTCTCCGTGCGATGGGCGCCAGACCCCGACACGTATTTACCCTGTTGATCAGCGAAGCTGCCGGCCTGACACTGGCTGGTATTCTGGTCGGGGTTGCCGGGGTATACACGGTATTAGCCGCCGCCTCGCCGCTGATCCAGCAACAGTACGGGATCCAGATCCAACTGACGGGGATCAGCGGGTACGAATGGGGGCTGCTGGCCTGCGTACAGGCGGCGGGCTTGTTGATTGGTTTTATTCCGGCGTTTCGCGCTTATCGTCAGTCGCTCAGCGACGGCATGACTATCCGTATATAGAGGACCTTATGACACGTAGATTACGACAGCTTGCGCTGATGGTGCTGCTTGCGGCTTCCCCGCTGGTCGGCGCCACCGAAGAAGCACTGAAACTGGACTGGATTGATTTGGTGCCGCAGAGTGAGCGCAAACATTTCGATTCGGTGGGCATGCCCAATGTTAACCATGATGGCGCCGCCGCGCAGCAATCAAAAGTCGGCGCCGTGCGCAACGAGCTCAACGGCAGCCAGGTGAAAATTCCCGGCTTTGTTATTCCGCTCGAAGGTGATGAAAACACCGTGACTGAATTTCTGTTGGTGCCGTACTTCGGTGCCTGTATTCATGTCCCGCCACCACCGCCAAACCAGATCATTTACGTTAAGTTCCCCAAAGGCGCCCCGGTGCAACAGCTCTGGGACGTCATTTATGTCGTAGGTACACTGAAAACCGTGCCGATGAGCACGGAGCTGGCGGATACAGGGTATATGATCGAAGGCAGCGCGATCGAAGAATACGACGACATGTAATATCGACAAGCCACCTGTTTATTGCGGCTAGCCGATGTAGCGGGACAGGTAAGCCAGCACGCCCAGATACACCAGCAGAAGTAAAGCAATGGACAGGTGCTTTTTGAATTTATTCTCTTTTGAATATTTCATAAGCCCCTCACAAATATCGATAACAATTTTAACAAGTTATTATCATTTGTGATAGCTCAATTTTATCAAACCGCTCGGAACAATTTTTATGGCGGCTCTGCCCGGTTCGGGGTACATTTTACTTTTGGAATATTCAGGCGACGAATGGACACCTCATGGCAGAAGCAAGCAAACCTGTAGTGATTGAACATGATCACGCTGCGAACGCACGCGATCGTAAATCCAGTTACATAAAGGACAGCGCCAATCGGATTCTGAGCATCGCTCAGGCTCATGGCCTGGATGCCCTGTTGCAAAAAGAATCGCCGGAAAAAAATGCCCTTGAACGAGCGCTGGTACGCGAGCGAAAACGTCGTGAACAACGACAAAAAAATCTCGAACAGATCGTTAAGCTGGCGCATGTGTCCTGCAAAGACGAAACCGCTGGCGAGCCGGATCAGGACTGGTTGTATCGCTTTTTTGACCTGGCACATGAGATCCACAACAGCTCAATGCAGCGCTTATGGGCCCAAGTGCTGAAGCGGGAAGTCACCAATCCCGGCTCCACCTCCATGAAAGCCTTGAAAATCCTGCATGACATGACCCCGAAAGAGGCGCAGATCCTGCAACGCGCCGCATCGCTGGGGTGCAGTTTTGGCGGCGATCACAGCCGAAAACTGCTGCTGGGCTACAAAGCGCAAGGCGGATTATTCAGTTTCGGTCGGCGCAACACTACCCAGAACCTCAACATGGGGACGTTTCAGTTGCCCTATTCCAGCCTGCTGGTCCTGATTGAACTTGGGTTGCTGCACGCCAGCGAACTGGAGTCGGGTGAAATCGAAGCAGAACCGCCACTGACGCTCAGCTACCAAGGCAAGCACCTGTCGCTGCAGACCAACACCAAAGGTGTGCGTCTGCTCTACTACCGCTTTACCCCGACCGGCAACGAGTTGTGTCAGCTACTGGGCAATAAACCCAATATGGCCTATTACGATCAATTGGTGGCTCTGCTCAATCACAAATTCCTGGTGCACACCGATGTGAAGAGCCAGGTGCATCACACGGTGTGATCAGGCGATGATCTGACGCGTGCGCAACGCAGCGAGACACTGATCCACCAACTGCTCCAGCGGCAACTCACCCGCCGGTAAGTCGATCTCAGGCTCCAGCGGTGGCTGATACTCGGAATCGATCCCGGTAAAATTGCGGATCTCTCCCGCTCGGGCTTTCTTATACAACCCTTTGGGATCGCGCTGCTCGCACACTTCTAATGAGGTGTTCACAAACACTTCAAGGAATTCGCCTGGTGGCAACATGTCACGTACCAGTTGGCGCTCCGCCCGATGCGGTGAGATAAACGCCGACAGCACAATCAGCCCCGCGTCGGCCATCAGCTTGGACAGCTCACCAATGCGACGAATGTTTTCGCGGCGATCCTGCTCTGAAAAGCCCAAATCGCTGCACAAACCGTGGCGCACATTATCCCCATCAAGCAGATAAGTATGGTAACCCAGCTCTGCCAGACGCTGCTCCAGTGCACCGGCAACCGTCGACTTGCCGGCACCGGACAAACCGGTAAACCACAAGACCGCAGGCTGCTGTTGTTTCAGCCCGGCGCGAAAGGTTTTGTCCACCGCATGTGAATGCCACACAATGTTTTCATCTTGTCGGGACGTTGCTGTCATAGTCATATTCCTTGTTAAACCGTGCTGTCAGAACGGGAAAAAATGGGGGATCAATGCCAGCACCAGCACCGAATACACGATCGAAATCGGGATCCCGATCCGCACATAATCCGTTAATTTGTAGTTGCCAACGCTGTACACCAGCAGATTGGTTTGATAACCGTAAGGCGAGATAAAGCTGGCACTGGCACCAAACAACACCGCCATAATGAACGGCATCGGATCGACACCATAACCGACGGCCATACTGTAGCCTATCGGGAATGCCAGAGCCGCGGCCGCATTGTTGGTCACCAGCTCGGTGAGCAGCAGGGTGATCAGATAAGTCGCCACCAGTGCACCAAATACACCCCAACCATTGAATGCGTGGATGAACATTTCTCCCATCCGCATCGACAAACCAGATGAAATCATCAGTTGGGCTATGGTCAGTGCCGAGCCCACAATCACCACAATATCGACCGGGAAACGGCGTCTCAGCTCGCTGATTTGGATGATGCCGAGTGCCAGCAGGGCAATCAGGTATACCGCCAAACCTTTGATAATTGGTACTATATTGGTCAAACCCAGCGCGATCACCGCCGCAAAGCCGAGCAACACCAGCGTTGATTTGTTGGCGTCCAGGCGTGCGCTGGAGTCCAGATCATTGACCTGAACAAATTCGCGTCGGTGAGCACTGCGCTCCGCATCAAAGCGTTTTCCGGGAACTAGGACCAGGGTGTCGCCCGCCGTCAGGCGAATGTTACCCAACCCGCCTTCCAGACGTTCATGGCCGCGGCGAATGGCCACCACCACCGCATCAAAGCGGTCACGGAAATGACTCGATTTGAGGGTTTTATCGCAGATACTGGACGAGGAGCTGACCACCACTTCCACCAAGTTCTGGCCATTGAGGTGATGCTGGCCAAATAAAGTCAGGCCATGAATTTCCTGCAAAGTCGCGACACTTTCCACGTCGCCACAGAACAGCAACCGGTCACGCGCCTGCAACACAAAGTCAGGGTCGACCGATGGCAAGCTATGGCCATCTCGGATCACTTCCGCCAGAAACAGTTTGCGCAGCGCGCGCAGGTTGTTCTCCGCAATGCTGCGTCCCACTAGGGGCGAGCCGGCTTCCACCCGCGCTTCAAGGAAATACGGCAGGTCATCCTGACCGTGATCATCGTAGCTAGGCAGCAGGTAACTGAGCGGCACCAGAATTAGCACTCCGCCCACCAGCACCGCCAGTCCGATCAGCGTTGGCGCGAAAAAGCTCAAGCTGGGTAAACCGGCGTCTTCCACGAAGCTGTTAATGATCAGGTTAGTGGAGGTGCCAATCAGCGTCAGCGTGCCGCCAAAAATCGCCGCGTAAGAGAGGGGAATAAGCAGCTTGGAAGGCGCGTGCTGTTGATTGCGCTTGATCGCGCCAATCAACGACACCACCACTGCCGTATTGTTGGTAAACGAAGACAGCAGTGCGGTCGAAACACCGAGTTTGGCCACGACCGTACCCAGCCGGCCGCGTGAAATGTTGCTGCTGACCCAGCTGATCAGCCGGGTTTTCTCCAGCGCACAGGACGCCAGGATCAGCAGCACCAAAGTCAGCAGTGACGAGTTAGTGAAATTCGACGCTAAGGTATTGAGCTCAACCATGCCGGCGATAAAGGCGATAAACGCCGCGCCGGCAAAAATAAAGCTCGGTTTAATACGAGTTACAATCAGGCAGGTCATAATGCCCAGCAAGATCGCCAACACAAACCCTTGTTCCCACATAACTCGTCCTTAAAGCGAAGTAATGACTTACTTTTTTGTTGTTATTTCAGTAATTGGCTCAGATCTTTGGCATCCCAGTGTGGGAAATGCTTGCGGATCAGTGCGTTCAGTTCGAGTTCAAACGCGGAGACATCACCTGCCGGACGCGACACCTGAGTCAGGCTCTCACGTACTAAACCAGCGCCCACCGTCACGTTGCTCAGACGGTCGATAATGATGAAGCCACCGGTGTCTGCGCAATCGAGGTATTTGTCCAGCGCAACCGACTCTGTCAGTGACCACTCACATAAGCCGATGCCGTTCAATGGCAGCTCAGCTACCGAGTGGGTCGCCAGATTATTGATGTCATACTGATGGCGGATCGCCTCCACCCTGCCAACGGTTTTTTTCCCTGCCAGCTTGATGTCGTATTCACGCCCCGGTTGCAGAGGCTGTTCGGTCATCCACACCACATCGGCAAGCAGATGGTTGCTGGACTCCACCTCGACATTGTGCAACACAATCAAATCACCGCGACTGATGTCGATTTCATCTTCCAGTGTCAGAGTTACTGCCAGACCGGCTTGTGCAACGTCAAGATCGCCGTCGAATGTCACAATACGTGCCACTTTCGAACGCTTGCCAGACGGCAGTGCTTCAATCTCATCGCCAACCTGAACCTGACCAGAGGCCACCGTACCGGCAAAACCGCGGAAATCGAGGTTCGGACGGCTGACGTACTGCACTGGGAAACGGAACTCACCGCTGCCTTTTTCGCGGTCCACGTCCACCGACTCCAACAACTCCAGCAGTGACGGTCCCTGATACCAGGCCATATTGCGGCTCTTATCCACCACGTTGTCGCCTTCCAGTGCTGAGAGCGGGATCACCTGAATGTCCGTTTCGCCCTGCAGGTGCTCAGAAAACGCCAAATATTCAGCCCGGATTTGCTCAAAACGCTCTTCGGAGTAATCGACCAGATCCATTTTGTTGACCGCCACGACAAAATGCTTCAGCCCCAGCAGGTTAGAGATGAATGAATGACGACGGGTCTGATCCAGTACGCCTTTGCGCGCATCAATCAGGATCACCGCCAGGTCACAGGTTGACGCACCAGTTGCCATGTTACGGGTGTATTGCTCATGTCCCGGAGTATCGGCAATGATGAACTTACGTTTTTGCGTCGAGAAGTAACGGTACGCCACGTCAATGGTGATGCCCTGTTCACGCTCGGCTTGCAAACCATCCACCAGCAACGCCAGATCCGGACGTTCACCTGTGGTACCCACGCGCTGGCTATCAGAGTGAACCGCCGCCAGTTGATCTTCATAAATCTGCTTAGAGTCATGAAGCAGACGACCGATCAGAGTACTTTTGCCGTCGTCCACCGACCCGCAGGTGAGGAAACGAAGCAGGGATTTATGTTGATGCTGGTTTAGGTAGCCTTCGATACCAAGCTCGGCCAGCTGAGCTGCAACTGCACTGTTCATATGCTTTCCTTAAGATCCTTTAGAAGTAGCCCTGGCGCTTTTTCAGCTCCATCGATCCTGACTGATCGTGGTCGATCGCCCGTCCCTGACGCTCACTCGATGTGGCCACCAGCATCTCTTCGATGATGCCAGTCAAAGTGTTCGCTTCAGACTCGATAGCTCCAGTCAGTGGATAACAACCAAGAGTACGGAAACGCACACTCTTCTCTTCAATCACTTCACCAGGCTGCAGCTTCATGCGCTCATCATCCACCATGATCAACATGCCGTCCCTCTCTACCACGGGGCGCTTGGCCGACAGGTACAATGGCACAATCTCAATGTTTTCCAGGTAGATGTATTGCCAGATATCCAGCTCGGTCCAGTTCGACAGCGGGAACACTCGGATGCTCTCACCTTTGTTGACCTGTCCGTTGTAGGTGCGCCACAACTCTGGACGCTGATTCTTCGGATCCCAAGTGTGGTTTTTGTCTCGGAAGGAGTACACCCGTTCTTTCGCGCGTGATTTTTCTTCGTCCCGACGCGCCCCACCAAAAGCGGCATCAAAGCCGTATTTGTTCAGCGCCTGCTTAAGGCCCTGCGTCTTCATGATGTCTGTATGCTTTGAAGAGCCGTGTTCAAAAGGGTTGATGCCCATCGCTAACCCTTCAGGGTTTTTGTGCACCAGCAGATCAAACCCGTACTTTTTCGCCGTGCGATCACGAAACTCGATCATTTCACGGAATTTCCAATCAGTATCGACGTGCAACAGTGGAAATGGGATCTTCCCCGGATAAAAGGCTTTGCGAGCCAGATGCAGCATCACCGACGAATCTTTACCGATCGAGTACATCATGACTGGGTTATCAAACTCAGCGGCCACTTCGCGGATGATGTGAATACTCTCCGCCTCAAGCTGCTTTAAGTGAGTTAAGCGTTGTTGATCCATGTGCTTGCTTCCTTTACTGCCTGTTCAGGCGGTGTTAATTAGGCGAAATTCAGTTGCGCCTGAGGTTGAGTGGCGGTGCCGAACCAGCTGAGCTTATCGGCCAACCCCACGACTTCCCCCACCACAATCAGTGATGGGGACTCGGCGCCCTGCGCCAGTTGCGCCAGTTGCGACAACTGACCTCTGAATACTTGCTGACACGCTTGCGTGCCGCGTTCAATGATGGCAATCGGCGTGTCCGCTCCCCGTCCGTGCGCGAGTAATTGTTGCTGGATATAGCTGGATTTCATCAAACCCATATAGATCACCAGTGTCTGCTGCCCCCGGGCCAGCGTTGACCAGTCCATGTCATCACTCTCCGCCTTAAGGTGTCCGGTGATGAACATCGCCGATTGGGCGTAATCACGGTGTGTCAGTGGAATGCCGGCGTACGCCGTTGCGCCTGCTGCCGCGGTGATTCCCGGAACCACCTGAAAGGCAATCCCAGCTTCAAACAGCACTTCCAGCTCTTCACCGCCACGGCCGAACACAAACGGATCGCCGCCTTTGATACGCACAACCCGGTGGCCCTGACGGGCAAAGTCGACCAACAGCTGATTGGTTTTTTCCTGCGGCACACTGTGATGACCCGCGCGTTTACCGACACACACCAAAATGGTGTCATCCGGTACCAACGCCATGATCTCGTCCGAAACCAGGTAGTCATACAACACCACATCGGCTTGTTGCAGGCAGTTGAGTGCTTTGACCGTCAACAGCTCAGCGTCTCCGGGCCCGGCACCGACCAGGGCAACTTCGCCTGGCTGTAGCTGACGTTTCACCAGTGAAGAGGGCGACACGCTGTTGCGTACTAAACGCGGTCCCTTAACGGGAAGTGGTGAAACGATGTCCTTATCCGCCATATCTGCATTCCGTTTCCGATTGATGCAAGCATTATGGCGCTGCGGTGTTATTACCTGAAATTCTAAAATTTCATTTTTTATTCGAATAACTGATAAGCAAATTAACTTTTGTCGATAAGTTCGCCAATTTCCGACCAATTTCTGAGAGATGCAGAACAAATACCGCCATCGTCATACCACCCGGTCACATTTTTCAGTAAGCCGTCATCCAGGTTTCACAGCAATTTGTTACATTAAACGGGTTTCTTTCTTCATTCAGTGGAGCTCACGCAACATGCACCTGGCAATCAACCCGATCACCGCCGCTGTTTTAGGCGGCATGCTGACCTTAGCCGGCCCGGCAATGGCAGACACCATCAAACTGCGCATCATCGAAACCACGGATATCCATACCAATGTGATGGATTACGACTACTACAAAGATCAGCCGTCACCCAAAATCGGCCTTTCCCGCGCCGCAACCTTGGTCAAACAGGCACGGGCCGAAGTGACTAATAGCGTATTGGTTGACAACGGTGACCTGATCCAGGGCAGTCCGATGGGCGATTACATGGCGGCCAAAGGGCTCCAGCCAGGTGAAGTGCACCCAGTGTACAAAGCCATGAACCTATTGGGGTACGATGTGGGTAACATCGGTAATCATGAATTTAACTATGGCTTAGACTTTCTCAAAGAGTCGCTCAATGATGCTAACTTCCCGTACGTCAATGCCAATGTGTATGACGCCAAATCCGGTGAGCATGCCTTCACGCCGTATCTGATCAAAACTCACACCTTTAAAGACACCGATGGCCAAGCGCATCAGGTGAAAGTGGGTTACATCGGTTTTGTGCCACCGCAGATCCTGGTGTGGGATAAGAAAAACCTCGATGGCAAAGTGGTCGCACAAGATATTAAAGCCACCGCAGAAAAGCTGGTGCCGGAAATGCGAGCTCAGGGCGCAGACGTGATCGTGGCCATCCCACACTCGGGTGTCTCTTCGGATCCGTACAAAGTGGGCGCGGAAAACTCGGTTTACTACCTGACTCAGGTCGCCGGTATTGACGCCATTGCGTTTGGTCACTCGCACGCGGTGTTCCCGAGCAAGGATTTTGCGTCCCTGCCGGGTGCCGATCTTCAGCAAGGCACCATCAACGGCGTAACCGCGGTGATGCCGGGGCGCTGGGGCAGCCATGTCGGTGTGATGGATTTGACGCTGAAACAGAAAGGCAATCAGTGGCAGGTGGTCGCCGGTCAGTCTCAGGCCCGGCCGATTTTCGACAAAACCAGCAACACCTCGCTGGCAAGCGCCGATCCGGGCATCGTCAAAGCATTGCAAGCGGATCACGACGGTACACGTACCTTCGTCAACCAGCCGATCGGTCAGGCCAGTGATGTGATGTACAGTTACCTGGCGCTGGTACAAGATGATCCGACGGTGCAAATCGTCAACCTGGCGCAGAAAGATTATGTCGAACGCTTTATTCAAGGCGACCCAGACTTAGATGGTCTGCCGGTACTGTCTGCTGCCGCTCCGTTTAAAGTCGGTGGACGTAAAAATGATCCGGCTAACTTTACCGAAGTGGAAGCCGGTCAGCTTACTTTCCGCAACGCCGCCGATCTCTACCTCTATCCCAACACCCTGGTCACGATGAAAGTCACCGGTCAGCAAGTCAAAGAGTGGCTGGAGTGCAGTGCGGGCCAGTTCAACCAGATTGACGTCAACAGCAGCCAGCCTCAGAGCCTGATCAACTGGGACGGTTTCCGTACCTACAATTTTGACGTTATGGACGGCGTCTCGTATCAGATAGACGTCACCCAGCCCGCTCGTTACGACGGAGACTGCCAGCTGATCCACCCCGACTCGCAGCGTATTGTCGGTCTGAGCTACCAGGGCAAAGCATTGGATCCTCAGCAGACCTTCCTGATCGCGACCAATAACTACCGCGCGTACAGCAATAAGTTTCCGGGCACCGGCAGCCAGTACGTGGCGTTCGATGCGCCGGATGAGAACCGCAGTGTCGTGGCAGACTACATCTCCCGGGTCAGCAAAGAACAGGGCGAAGTGACACCCAATGCCGATAACAACTGGTCATTTGCTCCGATCCACAGTACGCAGAAACTCGATATTCGCTTTGAAACTTCACCCAGCAACAAAGCGGCACAGTTTATCCAGGCAAAAGGCCAGTCTCCGATGAAGAATATTGGCAAGGACGACAACGGCTTTGCGGTTTATCAGTTGGATCTACAAAAATAGCGCCAAGTTGGGTAGATTAAACAGCCACAGAGCACACTCTGTGGCTGTTTTGTTATCGGAGAATCCATCATGACTCAGGCATTTCGCCACCAGTTGCAACAGCATCACTTCACCGCAGAGGAAATTGACCAGTTGCAACTCAGCGCTTCATTGCTTGAACTGCCCACCCGCCATATTCTGGTCAATCAGGGCGAACGCGCCAACGAGATTTACTTTCTGCTGAGTGGCGTGTGTCATGCCAGTTACCTGACAGAAAATGGCCGTCAGTACAGCAAAGAATTCTATTGGGAGAACGACTGGCTGATCGGCTTTGAAAGCCTGATCCAGGATGCTCCGTCACCTTACTTGTTGGAAACGCTGACGCCCAGCGAGCTGATGTGCCTGCCGTTGGCCACGCTGCTTCGCTGGCGCGCAGAGAAACACTCCATCTATCTCAAGCTGTTGGAAACTCAGCTGATGTACAAAGAAAATAAAGAACGCTTTATGCTGTTGTACACTCCGGAAGAGCGGTATCGCCTGTTTTGCGCCCATTACCCGAACCTGCTCGCCCGCTTGAACGACTACCAAATCGCCGCGTATCTGGGCATTACTCCTATCAGCCTGAGCCGGATAAAAAAACGCGCCGGTAATTAACAATTGTTAATGCCGAAGCAGGCACCACTTGCTACAGTCGACGCATGATGAATAATTGAGTACCCGCCATGATCACCTGGCACTGTCTGACGTTTTCCCAGCTCACGACTGAGCAGCTGTATCAGCTGCTGCAACTGCGCGTCGACGTATTTGTCGTCGAGCAAACCTGCCCCTATCCCGAATTGGATGGTAAAGACCGCCAGCCAGGGGTTCACCACCTGCTCGGCTACGTTGACGATCAACTCGTTGCCTGCGCACGGCTACTGCCCGCTGGCATCAGTTATCCGAGCATCAGTATTGGCCGGGTTGCCATTGCCGCCAATGCACGTGGCCACGGACTGGGCCATCAACTGCTGCAACAAGCCCTCACACACTGCGCACAATTGTGGCCGGGCGAAGCGATTGAAATAGGTGCTCAAGAGCATTTGCAAAGCTTCTATCAGCAATACGGGTTTGCCCGCACCTCCGAGACCTATCTGGAAGACGGCATTCCCCATATTGACATGAAGCGAGCAGGTTAAGATCTTGGGGCGTACACCGACCGCCCTGGCTCTGGGGCTGCTTATCCTCGGTAATCTGGCCGCATCGTTGTCCGATGTGATGGTCAAACTGCTCGAAGGCAGTATCTCACCATTGCAGTATATGTTCGTCCGCCAGTTGTTCGCCGTGCTGCTCATCGCCCCATTGTGGTGGCGTCAGCCACGTGCACAGCGACGGTTACAGCAAGTGGGCGTCACGCTGACCCGCGCCCATTTGATCTTGATTGGCAGCGGTTGCATGATGGTGGCGATTACCCACATGACCCTGGCGACCGCCAACGCGGTCTTTTACGCAGCGCCGCTGCTGATGCTGCCATTATCAATCTGGCTCCTCAACGAACGTCCCGGGCTGGGTAAAGTACTGGCAACCGTGATCGGCTTTATCGGCGTACTGGTGGTCCTGCGTCCATCGCAATTTCACTGGGCGGCGCTGTTTGCGCTTGGCACCGCCACGACCTTGGCGCTGTTCAACGTACTGGTACAAAAGCTCCCCGCCGATCAACCCGTCATCACCACCTTGTTCTGGACCAGCCTGCTGTCGTTGCCCAGTGCCGCGCTGCTGGCCTGGGTGCAGTGGCAACCACTTTCAGTTGACGCCTTGATCTTGGTGGCCGCCAGTGCCGCTTTTGTACTGACGTACAATGGCCTGGCCGTGATGGCGTATCAGCGTGCACCAGCGAATCACATTGCGCTGGCCGAATATTCTGGATTGATTTTTGTCGCCGTCATCGGCTGGGTGTGGTTTGCGGAACGGCTGGATGGGGTCACACTACTGGGAATTGCTTTGATTGTGTTGCCATTGATGCCACTGCGCCTGCTGCGCAATGGCATTCGCCGGCCAAGGTTATTTGCTGCGGCCAAACCCACCGCTAGACAGACGGAAAAACATCACCGCACCGGATGATTTTTCCAGTTGCAGAATGTCCAACTGGCCATCGGCTTCGAGTTTAAAGCGGATCAACTGACCCACTTTGATCTGACTGAGCGGCTTATCGCTGCCTTCAACCTGCACCAGTGCATTCAAGTCAGCCATCGGCAAACCAATATTGCGAAAGACCTGTGCCAGAGTGTCGCCCTTTTTGACCGTGTACTCTTTCCAGATTTCACCGCTGGTACGCTTGGAGGCGTCCTGACGCGCCGCATCAGATGCCGTCTGTCCGCTCTGCTCACTCAAACCGGTGGTATTGATATTCAGTTCGATACGCTGACTTTCCGGTTCAGTTTGCGGCTTAGGCTCGGGAACCGGAACCAGCATTAAGATCAGCACCACAGGCACCAATACCATCAGCGCCCGTTGATGTAACTTAGGTAAACGCTGCCAGCAGGCGCTCAGCCGCTGTCGATTCCATTGTTGCCAATCGATCTGTTTCAGATTGATTTTTTGCAGATAAGCGTGCCAGTCAATCTGAGACCATTTTTCTTTCGCCAGCGCGACATAGTCCGTTTTCGGTTGCTTTCTCTTGCGACGATTCATTGCTTATCCGTCTCCTAAATCCTATGTGCACAGTGTAAAAAAAGTCAGCCGACTAGTATAGGCATATTGAGATTCCTACGTCATACCTTCGCAAAATCTTACCAGTTTTCTACCGGAGTAAGAGAATCATCACACTGTTTCCGATTGCTGCCCCTTTGACCACTGCGGGATTTGATCCTCGATCTAATGCTGGTATCCTGTCAGGTTCATTCTCAAGCGAAAAAAGAGCGACATTCATGTCTGAAGTTAAATTTGAAACTGTCGAGCAAAAAGCAAGCTACGGCATCGGTCTACAAATGGGTCAGCAACTGGCTGGCAGCGGTCTGGAAGGCCTGAACGTTGATGCAATCGCCGCCGGTATTGCGACGGCTCTGGTTGGCGAGATGCCAGCGATTGAAATCGATGATATCAACCAGGCACTGCAAGAAATGCACACACGCGCCGAAGCAGCTCGTCAGGAAGCGGCGAAAGCAGCGGCGGCAGACGGTGAAGCGTTCCTGAAGGACAACGCTCTGCGTTCAGAAGTGACGGTACTGGAATCAGGTCTGCAATATGAAGTACTGACTGAAGGTAACGGTGAAATCCCAACAGCAGACAAGCAAGTTCGCGTGCACTACCACGGTGAACTGACCGACGGTACTGTTTTCGACAGCTCGGTATCACGTGGCCAACCAGCTGAATTCCCAGTAACTGGCGTGATCAAAGGTTGGGTAGAAGCACTGCAACTGATGCCTGTTGGCTCGAAGTGGAAACTGTACATTCCTCAGGATCTGGCTTACGGTGAACGTGGTGCTGGTGCAGCAATCCCACCGTTTGCAGCACTTGTCTTTGAAGTTGAGCTACTGGACATCCTGTAATCTCATTACTTCAATTATGATGAAACGGCGCCACGGCGCCGTTTTTTATTGTGTGAAGGGAAGTGTCTGTGAAAAAAGCCTACCTCATCATCCTGTCTGCCCTCAGTCTGCTCGGCCCGATGAGTACGCCCGCTGCGGATGAACTGGATGGACTCATCGCCCGCAATCTGCAAAACCGCGAAGAGCATGGGTTATTGACCGAACTGCGCTCACATCTCCCCCTGACCAATCGTCAGGCCGCAATGGGCAGTATTGCACTGCTATTACAGGCCAGCCAGCAACTGGATCTGAAGCAGCTTGATGAATTGAATCACTTGTTACCCAGCCTGGATTTAGAAGAAGCGTATTACGCTCGCGACACCTATCGGTTAAACGTCGCAGAGGTCTTTGTCAATGAGGGGTTGGACAGTGTCATGGCGGAGGTCTTCGCGCCTTTGATGCTGGAGTACTTACAGCACAAAGGGGCATCGGCAACGCTGCTGACTCAGCTTGAGCAAATCTGGCAATTCTGAGCGGAGCCAAAGGCCAAATAAACAAAAAGCCGGGCGATTGCCCGGCTTTGTGTTCTTACGAACTCTGATTACTCAGCAGCTGCTTCTGCAACTTCTGGGCGATCTACAAGCTCAATGTAAGCCATTGGAGCTTTGTCGCCAGCACGGAAGCCAGCTTTTAGGATACGAGTGTAACCGCCCTGACGAGCAGCAAAACGTGGACCTAGTTCGTTAAATAGTTTCGCAACTACTTCGTTGTCACGAGTACGTGCAAATGCCAGACGACGGTTAGCAACGCTGTCAGTCTTAGCTAGTGTAATCAAAGGCTCAACTACGCGACGTAGCTCTTTTGCTTTTGGCAAAGTAGTCTTGATAACTTCATGACGTACTAGAGAGCTAGCCATGTTGCTAAACATCGCTTTACGATGTGAGCTGTTGCGGTTGAGTTGACGACCACTCTTACGATGGCGCATGACCTAATCCTTCTAACTAGTATCGATTAATCTTCAGCGATAGATGCTGGTGGCCAGTTTTCTAGGCGCATGCCTAGTGACAGACCACGTGATGCAAGTACGTCTTTAATCTCAGTAAGAGATTTTTTACCCAGGTTAGGCGTTTTAAGTAACTCAACCTCAGTACGCTGTACAAGATCACCGATGTAGTGAATCGCTTCTGCTTTCAGACAGTTAGCAGAGCGAACTGTTAGTTCAAGATCGTCTACAGGACGCAGTAGGATCGGATCGAACTCTGGCTTCTCTTCTTTCTCCTCAGGAACTCGTACATCACGCAGATCTACGAATGCATCCAGTTGTTCAGCAAGGATTGTTGCTGCACGACGGATTGCTTCCTCAGGTTCAAGAGTACCGTTCGTTTCCATATCGATAACAAGCTTGTCCAGGTCAGTGCGCTGCTCAACACGTGCTGCTTCAACAGAGTAGGCAATTTTGTCTACTGGGCTGTAAGTAGCATCAACAAGCAAACGACCGATAGGACGCTCATCTTCTTCAGTATGGATACGAGCAGAAGCCGGAACATAACCACGACCACGTTCCACTTTAATGCGCATAGCGATTTCAGCGTTGTCATCCGTTAGGTGACAAATAACGTGTTCAGGGTTTGCGATCTCTACATCACCATCATGGGTGATGTCACCTGCAACCACAGGGCCCGAGCCTGATTTGTTTAGTGTAATGAACACTTCATCTTTGCCTTCGGCAACGCGAACAGCCAGACCTTTCAGGTTAAGAAGTATCTCTAAGATATCTTCCTGAACGCCTTCTTTAGTGCTGTACTCGTGTAGTACGCCTTCAATCTCTACTTCTGTTACCGCACAACCCGGCATAGAAGACAGAAGAATACGGCGAAGTGCATTACCCAGAGTATGGCCAAAACCACGCTCTAACGGCTCAAGAGTTACTTTTGCGTGAGTCGTGCTGATCTGTTCGATGTCAACAAGACGTGGCTTAAGAAATTCTGTTACAGAACCCTGCATTGTGTCCTCTCTTTAGTTTAAACCTTACTTAGAGTAAAGCTCGACGATCAATTGTTCGTTGATGTCAGCAGACAGGTCAGAACGTTCAGGCATACGCTTGAAAGTACCTTCCATATTACCAGCATCTACTTCAATCCAAGTTGGTTTTTCGCGTTGTTCTGCAACTTCCAGAGCCGCTTTAACACGAGCTTGCTTTTTCGCTTTCTCGCGGATAGAAACAACGTCGTTTGCCGCAACTTTGAAAGAAGGAACGTTTACAACTTTACCGTTAACCAGGATAGCTTTGTGGCTAACCAGCTGACGTGCTTCTGCGCGAGTTGCGCCAAAGCCCATGCGGTAAACTACGTTATCAAGACGACCTTCAAGAAGCTGAAGCAGGTTTTCACCTGTGTTGCCCTTCAGACGAGCAGCTTCTTTGTAGTAGTTACGGAATTGTTTTTCTAGAACGCCGTACATGCGACGTACTTTTTGCTTCTCACGAAGCTGAACGCCATACTCAGATAGACGACCGCGACGAGCGCCGTGTACACCTGGTGCGTTATCAATTTTACACTTGGTATCGATCGCGCGTACACCTGACTTAAGGAACAAGTCAGTGCCTTCGCGACGGCTAAGCTTCAGCTTAGGACCCAAATATCTTGCCATGATCTTTCTCCAATCTTCCCAGAAACGTTATACGCGACGTTTCTTAGGTGGACGACAACCGTTATGAGGGATTGGTGTAGCATCAACGATGTTTGTGATGCGGAAACCAGCAGCGTTCAGTGCGCGAACAGTAGATTCACGACCTGGACCTGGACCCTTAACCATAACTTCCAAGTTCTTTAGACCGTACTCTTTAGCCATTTCAGCACAACGCTCAGCAGCAACCTGTGCAGCGAATGGAGTAGATTTACGAGAACCACGGAAACCTGAACCACCTGCAGTCGCCCATGCAAGAGCGTTACCTTGACGGTCAGTGATAGTTACGATTGTGTTGTTGAAAGAAGCATGGATGTGCGCAACGCCATCTGCAACTTGCTTGCGTACGCGCTTACGAGCGCGAGTTGGTTGTTTAGCCATTGTACTCTACCTTCCCGATTATTTCTTGATCGGCTTACGCGGACCCTTACGGGTGCGAGCGTTGGTTTTAGTACGCTGTCCACGTAGTGGTAGACTGCGACGATGACGAAGACCACGGTAACAGCCAAGGTCCATAAGACGCTTGATGTTCATAGATACTTCACGACGTAGATCACCTTCTACAGTGTACTTAGCTACACCATCACGCAGTTGATCGATCTGCTCTTCAGTTAGTTCACTGATCTTAACATTTTCAGCAATACCCACCTCAGCTAGGATAGCTTGAGAGCGAGTTTTACCGATGCCGTAGATCGCAGTTAATGCGATAACAGCATGTTTCTGATCAGGAATGTTAATGCCTGCAATACGGGCCATTATTCACTCCTAAGTGTTTCTATAAAAGAATTAGCCGCAGCAAAGCCCGTAGAGGATACGCTGCGGGATACTACTTCTTTTGCACGCAAAAGGTAGGCCGAGGAATATACTCGACACTACCTTATATTTCAAGTAAAAATTTCTGCTCAATTAGCCTTGGCGCTGCTTGTGCTTTGGCTCACTGCAAATTACGCGAACAACACCGTTACGCTTGATTACTTTACAGTTACGGCAGATTTTTTTAACGGAAGCACGAACTTTCATTGCTAAACTCCGTAAATGAAATCTGAATTAACGGCCGTAGCCTTTCAGATTTGCCTTCTTCAACACAGAATCATACTGTTGTGACATCAGATGAGTCTGTACCTGTGCCATAAAGTCCATGATTACCACCACTACGATAAGTAGTGAAGTACCGCCGAAGTAGAAACGTACGTTCCACGCGACCATCATAAACTCTGGAATCAGACAGATAAAGGTAATGTACAGTGCACCAACTAGGGTAAGACGTGTCATTACTTTATCAATGTATTTCGCTGTCTGTTCACCTGGGCGGATACCGGGTACGAATGCACCGGACTTCTTCAGGTTATCTGCTGTTTCACGCGGGTTGAAAACCAACGCCGTGTAGAAGAAACAGAAGAAAATAATCGCTGTTGCATAAAGCATGACATACAGAGGTTGACCCGGGCTTAGAGCCAAAGACACATCAGTTAACCAACCGAATGTGCTGCTCTCACCGTTCTGACCGAACCACTGAGCCAGTGTTCCTGGGAACAGGATAATGCTTGATGCAAAAATCGCTGGAATGACACCTGCCATGTTAATTTTCAGTGGCAAGTGAGTGCTTTGTGCAGCAAATACTTTGCGACCTTGTTGACGCTTCGCGTAGTTCACGACGATACGACGCTGACCACGTTCCATGAAAACAACAAAGTAAATAACCGCAAAAGCCAGTACAGCAATCAACAGCAGAAGAAGTACATGCAATTCACCTTGACGCGCTTGCTCAATTGTTTGACCGATTGCTTTTGGCAATCCAGCAACAATACCTGCAAAGATCAGTAACGAAATACCGTTACCAATTCCACGCTCTGTAATTTGTTCACCTAACCACATCAGGAACATGGTGCCGGTTACTAAACTTACGGTTGCAATTAGCGTAAACATGGTTTGGTTGATAACAACCAGATTGTCGACCATGTTTGGTAGGCCAGTTGCAATACCTATTGCCTGGAATGTTGCAAGTACAAGCGTGCCGTAGCGTGTATATTGGCTGATCTTACGACGGCCTGCTTCACCCTCTTTCTTGAGTTCCGCTAACGCTGGATGAACTACAGTCAGCAACTGGACAACAATCGACGCCGAAATATACGGCATGATGCCCAGTGCCAAGATAGATGCACGCTCAAGAGCACCACCGGAGAACATGTTAAACATTTCAACGATGGTGCCTTTTTGCTGTTCGAACAAATCGGCAAGTACAGCTGCGTCAATACCAGGAATCGGCACGAAAGAGCCCGCTCGGAATACTAAAAGTGCACCTATTACGAATAGTAAGCGCGACTTCAGCTCACTCAAGCCGCTCTTAGCACTACGAAAATCTTGTCCTGGTTTCTTAGCCATCTGTACCTCGTTCCTCGAGATTATTCCTCGATTTTACCGCCTGCAGCTTCGATTGCAGCTTTAGCGCCTTTAGTCACGCGTAGACCTTTAACAGTCACTGCTTTGTTGATTTCGCCAGAAAGAACAACTTTAACGAATTCGATGTTCTTAGTAACGATGTTAGCAGCTTTCAGGCTGTTCAGATCAACCACGTCACCTGTAACTTTCGCCAGCTCAGCTAGACGAACTTCAGCAGACACTAGGCTCTTACGAGAAGTGAAGCCGAACTTAGGCAGACGTTGTTTCAGAGGCATTTGACCGCCTTCAAAACCTGGACGAACTTTACCGCCAGAACGTGACTTTTGACCTTTGTGGCCGCGGCCACCAGTTTTACCAAGGCCAGAACCAATACCGCGACCTAGACGCTTCTTAGAAGGTTTAGATCCAGCAGCAGGTGATAGAGTATTCAAACGCATTCTGATTACTCCTCAACTTTAACCATGTAGTAAACCTTGTTGATCATGCCGCGCACGCACGGAGTATCTTCAAGTTCTACTGTGTGGTTGATTTTACGAAGGCCTAGACCGCGCAAAGTAGCTTTGTGCTTAGGCAGGCGACCAATTGAGCTTTTAGTTTGAGTTACTTTAATAGTTGCCATGGTTCTTACTCCGAAATAGCTTCAACAGTTAGACCACGTTTAGCAGCAACCATTTCTGGTGACTTCATGCTACCCAGAGCATCGATCGTTGCACGAACGATGTTGATTGGGTTAGTAGAACCGTACGCTTTAGACAGTACGTTATGTACACCAGCAACTTCTAGTACTGCACGCATCGCACCACCTGCGATAACACCAGTACCTTCTGCAGCAGGCTGCATGTAAACTTTAGAGCCCGAGTGGCGACCTTTCACTGGGTGGTGAAGAGTGCCTTCGTTCAGAGCGATCGTAGTCATGTTACGACGCGCTTTTTCCATTGCTTTTTGGATCGCTGCAGGTACTTCACGAGCTTTGCCGTAACCGAAACCTACACGACCGTTACCGTCACCAACTACAGTCAGTGCAGTAAAGCTCATGATTCGACCACCTTTAACCGTCTTAGATACACGGTTAACAGCGATTAGCTTTTCTTGCAAATCATTCGCTTGAACTTGTTGTTCTTTAGCCATCTTCCAACCCTACCTTAGAATTTCAGACCAGCTTCGCGAGCAGATTCTGCCAGCGCCGCTACTCGACCGTGGTATTGGAAACCAGAACGATCAAATGCAACTGTTTCCACGCCTTTTTCAAGAGCGCGCTCAGCAATAGCTTTACCTACCGCTTTAGCTGCATCAACGTTACCAGTGTTCTTAACTTGCTCACGGATCGCTTTTTCTACAGTAGAAGCTGCTGCGATAACCTCAGAGCCGTTTGATGCGATAACCTGAGCGTACACGTGACGAGGAGTACGGTGTACTACTAGGCGAGTTGCACCCAGTTCTGCAATCTTACGACGTGCGCGTGTAGCACGACGGATGCGAGATGCTTTCTTATCCATAGTGTTACCTTACTTCTTCTTAGCTTCTTTAGTACGCACATTTTCATCTGCGTAACGAACACCTTTACCTTTGTAAGGCTCAGGCTCACGGTAAGAACGAATGTCAGCCGCAACCTGACCAACTAGCTGCTTGTCAGCACCAGTCAGTACGATTTCAGTTTGGCTTGGACATTCAGCTTTAACACCCGCTGGCAACTCGTGCTCAACAGGGTGAGAGAAGCCCAGTGTCAGACCTACAGCGTTGCCTTTGATAGCAGCACGGTAACCAACACCTTTCAGTACTAGCTTCTTAGTAAAGCCTTCAGTAACACCAATAACCATGTTGTTCACTAGTGCACGAGCAGTACCTGCCTGTGCCCAAGCGTTAGCAACACCTTCGCGTGGACCGAAAGTAAGGTTGTTTTCTTCCTGAGCGACCACAACTGCATCGTTAACAACGCGAGTCAGTTCGCCTTTGGCACCTTTAACAGTGATTTCTTGGCCGTTTAGTTTCACCTCTACGCCAGCTGGAATAGCGACAGGTGCTTTAGCAACACGAGACATATTCTACTCCTATTACGCTACGTAGCAGATGATTTCACCACCAAGACCTGCTTTACGTGCAGCACGGTCTGACATCAGACCCTTGGAAGTTGAAACGATAGCAACACCTAGACCACCCATTACAGATGGCAGCTCGTCTTTTTTCTTATAGACGCGCAGACCTGGGCGTGAAACACGCTTTAGTTGCTCGATTACTGGTTTCGCTTGGAAGTACTTAAGAGTAACTTCTAGCTCAGGTTTTACGTCGCCTTCAACAGCGAAATCAGTGATGTAACCTTCAGCTTTTAGCAGTGCAGCAATTGCAACTTTAAGCTTTGAAGAAGGCATTTTTACAGCAACTTTGTTTGCTGCCTGACCGTTACGAACACGGGTCAGCATATCCGAAATCGGATCTTGCATGCTCATATGATTTACTCCAAATGATTAAGTGGCAATTACCAGCTAGCCTTACGAAGTCCAGGAATCTCGCCTTTCATGCAAGCTTCGCGAACTTTGATACGGCTCAGACCGAATTTACGTAGGTAACCGTGTGGACGACCAGTTTGGTTACAACGGTTGCGCTGACGTGACGCACTTGAATCACGTGGAAGAGATTGCAGTGTCAGAACCGCATTCCAACGATCTTCTTCAGATGCATTTACATCGCTGATGATAGCTTTAAGAGCAGCACGCTTTTCAGCGAACTTAGCTACAAGCTTCGCACGTTTAGCTTCACGTGCTTTCATTGATTGTTTAGCCATAACAGTAACCCTTCACCTTACTTACGGAATGGGAAGTTAAAGGCAGCCAGCAGAGCACGGCCTTCCTCATCGGAACCAGCAGACGTCGTGATAGTAATATCAAGACCGCGGACACGATCAACTTTATCAAAGTCGATTTCCGGGAAGATGATTTGCTCGCGAACGCCCATGCTGTAGTTACCGCGACCGTCAAAAGACTTAGCGCTAACACCACGGAAGTCACGTACACGTGGAAGAGCGATTGAGATCAGACGCTCCAAAAAATCCCACATGCGTTCGCCACGCAAGGTTACTTTACAACCGATTGGGTAGCCTTCACGGATTTTGAAACCTGCAACAGATTTACGCGCTTTAGTGATAAGTGGCTTTTGACCAGAGATCGTTGCCATATCAGCAGCTGCGTTTTCCAGCAGTTTCTTATCGTTGATTGCTTCACCCACACCCATGTTCAGGGTGATCTTTTCGATTCTAGGGACTTGCATGACGCTTGAGTAACCGAACTGTTTGGTCAGTTCAGCGACTACAGACGACTTGTAGTAATCATGCAGTTTCGCCATAGTAGAACTCCAAATTACTTCTAATTAGTTAGAAACGGTTTCACCGTTAGACTTGAAGAAACGAACTTTTTTGCCGTCTTCAAAACGGAAACCGATACGGTCCGCTTTACCGGTTGCTGCGTTGAAAATCGCAATGTTAGAAACATCGATTGCTGCTTCTTGCTCAACGATACCGCCTTGGATACCTAGAGCAGGAACAGGTTTCTGGTGTTTCTTAACAAGGTTGATACCTTCAACGATAACTTTACCAGTTGCTAGAACCTTAGTTACTTTACCTTTCTTGCCTTTATCTTTACCGGCAAGAACGATCACTTCGTCGTTACGACGGATTTTAGCTGCCATCTTTGCGTGCTCCTTACAGAACTTCTGGAGCCAGTGAGACAATCTTCATGAATTTCGCATTACGAAGTTCACGAGTCACTGGACCAAAGATACGTGTACCGACTGGTTGCTCAGTAGTGTTGTTCAACAATACACAAGCATTACGGTCGAAGCGAATGACAGAACCGTCTGGACGACGTACGCCTTTACGGGTGCGAACTACCACCGCCTTCAGTACATCACCTTTTTTAACTTTACCGCGTGGAATTGCTTCCTTAACAGTAACTTTGATGATGTCACCGATGTGTGCATAACGACGGTGAGAGCCACCCAGAACCTTAATACACATTACGCTGCGAGCGCCTGAGTTATCAGCAGCATCCAGCATACTTTGCATTTGGATCATGTTAGTGCTCCGCTAAATATTAAAACTAGACCCATCTCGGGTCGGGCTGCCTCTTTAAAAGGGACGCGAATTGTACCACCCTTTTTTATGATTGGGTAGTCAAAAAATAAACGGCCCCAAAAATTCTTTGGAGCCGCTTAAGTTCATAGAAGAAAAGAGATTAAATCTTCGCCTTTTCTACTACGCGTACCAGAGTCCAAGACTTAGTCTTAGACAGTGGACGACACTCACGAATTTCAACAGTGTCGCCTAGGCCACACTCGTTGCTTTCATCGTGTGCGTGAACTTTAGTCGTGCGCTTTACGTATTTACCGTAGATTGGGTGCTTTACGAAACGCTCGATAGCAACAACGATAGACTTGTCCATCTTGTCGCTAACTACACGACCTTGTTGAGTACGAATTTTGTCGCTCATTATGCGCCTGCCTTCTCAGTCAAAACAGTTTTCACACGTGCGATATCACGGCGTACAGCTTTCAGAGTATGAGTCTGCTGCAGTTGACCAGTCGCAGCCTGCATACGCAGGTTGAACTGTTCACGTAGCAAATTCAATAGCTCAGCGTTAAGCTCTTCAACGTTCTTTTCGCGTAGATCTTGTGCTTTCATCACATCACCTGCTTAGTTACAAATGTAGTCTTGAAAGGCAGTTTACGTGCCGCTAGGCGGAACGCTTCACGTGCCAATTCTTCAGGTACACCGTCCATTTCGTACATAACCTTACCAGGTTGGATTTGGGCTACCCAGTACTCAACGTTACCTTTACCCTTACCTTGACGAACTTCTAGTGGTTTTTCTGTGATTGGTTTGTCTGGGAATACACGAATCCAGATTTTACCTTGACGCTTAACGTGACGCGTCATTGCACGACGTGCTGCTTCGATTTGACGAGCAGTTAGACGACCACGGCCTACCGCTTTCAAGCCGAATGTACCAAAGCTTACGTCAGTACCTTTAGCCAGACCACGGTTACGACCAGTATGAACCTTACGGAACTTAGTGCGTTTAGGTTGTAGCATCTGTCGACTCCTTACTTACGGCCTTTGCGCTGCTTCTTAGGCTTATCGCCTTTAGGCTCTACAGCGTTAGCTGCTGGCATACCGCCTAGGATCTCACCTTTGAAGATCCAAACTTTAATGCCGATCACACCGTATTGAGTGTGAGCCGAAGAAGTTGCGTAATCAATGTCAGCACGTAGAGTGTGTAGAGGCACACGGCCTTCACGGTACCACTCAGAACGTGCGATTTCAGCGCCGCCTAGACGACCGCTTACTTCCACTTTGATGCCTTTAGCACCTAGACGCATAGCGTTTTGTACCGCGCGCTTCATCGCACGACGGAACATAACACGACGCTCTAGCTGAGACGCGATGCTGTCGCCAACAAGCTGTGCATCTAGCTCAGGTTTACGTACTTCAGCGATGTTAATTTGCGCTGGTACACCTGCGATTTTTGCTACAGCTGCGCGTAGTTTCTCAACGTCTTCGCCTTTCTTACCGATAACAACGCCTGGACGAGCAGTGTGAATAGTCACACGGATGCTCTTAGCAGGACGTTCGATAACGATGCGTGACAGAGACGCTTTTTGTAGTTCCTTAGTTAGGAACTGACGTACCTTGAAGTCGCCGTCTAGGTTGTCAGCGAAATCTTTGGTGTTAGCAAACCATGTAGCATTCCAAGGCTTAACGATGCCTAGACGAATACCATTTGGATGTACTTTTTGACCCATTGCTTACTCTCCTAGTCTCTTAGCGATCTGCAACAACTACAGTGATGTGGCTTGAACGCTTCAAGATACGATCCGCACGACCTTTTGCACGAGGCATAATACGCTTCATGGTTGGGCCTTCATCTACGAAGATTTTAGCGACTGATAGATCGTCGATATCTGCACCTTCGTTGTGCTCCGCGTTCGCGATAGCTGACTCAAGAACTTTCTTGATCAGTTCAGCAGCTTTTTTGTTGCTGAACGTCAGAATTTCCAGAGCTTGGTCAACTGATTTACCACGAATTTGATCTGCAACTAAGCGAGCTTTCTGAGGCGAAATGCGAGCAAAGTTATGTTTAGCTACTGCTTCCATCATCTACTCCTTAACGCTTCTTAGCTTTCTTATCCGCAGCGTGACCGCGGTAAGTACGAGTTGGTGCGAATTCGCCCAGTTTGTGACCGATCATTTCTTCAGTTACGAATACTGGAACGTGCTGACGACCATTATGGACAGCGATGGTCAAACCGATCATTGTTGGAATGATCATTGAGCGACGGGACCAAGTCTTAATAGGCTTTTTGTCTCCGCTTTCCACCGCTTTCTCTACCTTCTTCAGCAAGTGTAGGTCAATAAATGGACCTTTCTTGAGAGAACGTGGCATGGCTTATCCTCTTATATAGATTACTTGTTACGACGACGTACGATGTACTTGTCAGTGCGTTTGTTCTTACGGGTCTTGAAGCCTTTAGTTGGCATACCCCAAGGAGATACTGGGTGACGACCACCAGAAGTACGGCCTTCACCACCACCGTGTGGGTGGTCAACCGGGTTCATTACCACACCGCGAACGGTTGGACGAACACCGCGCCAGCGGTTTGCACCCGCTTTACCCAGTTCACGTAGCATGTGCTCAGAGTTACCTACTTCACCGATTGTTGCACGGCCTTCAGCAAGAACTTTGCGCATTTCGCCAGAACGTAGACGGATAGTTACGTACGCACCGTCGCGAGCAACGATTTGAGCGTAAGCACCAGCCGAACGAGCTAGCTGTGCACCTTTACCAGGCTTCAGTTCAACACAGTGTACAGTTGAACCTACTGGGATGTTGCGCATTGGCAGAGTGTTACCTGCTTTGATAGGCGCATCAACACCAGACTGGATCATATCACCAGCTTGGATGCCTTTAGGTGCAATGATGTAACGACGCTCACCGTCTTTGTAAAGAACCAGAGCAATGTTTGCGCTACGGTTTGGATCGTATTCTAGACGCTCAACTTTCGCTGGGATACCGTCTTTAGTACGTTTAAAGTCAATTACACGGTAGTGGTGTTTGTGACCACCGCCGATGTGACGTACTGTGATACGACCGTTGTTGTTACGACCGCCGTTCTTAGAGTTTTTCTCTAGAAGAGGTGCGTAAGGCTTACCTTTGTGCAGGTCAGCGTTAACAACTTTAACAACGTGACGACGACCAGCCGAAGTCGGCTTACATTTAACAATAGCCATTTCTCAACTACTCCTGTTATTCCGCGCCGCCAACGAAGTCAAGATCTTGACCTTCTTTCAAAGTAACGTACGCTTTTTTCACGTCTGAACGACGACCTTGGCGTAGACCTTGACGTTTGGTCTTACCCTTAGTGATAAGAGTATTTACAGACTTAACTTCAACTTCAAATAGCTTTTCTACAGCTGCTTTGATCTCTTTTTTAGTTGCATCTTTTGCTACTTTGAAAACGATAGTGTTCGCTTTCTCAGCAGCCATAGTTGCTTTTTCAGAGATGTGCGGTGCACGTAGAACTTTTAGGATACGCTCTTCAGAAATCATGCTAGCATCTCCTCAACTTGCTTAACTGCTTCAGCAGTCATTACAACTTTGTCGAACGCGATCAGTGAAACTGGGTCGATACCAGCAACGTCACGTGCGTCAACTTTGTATAGGTTACGAGCAGCTAGGAATAGATTCTCATCTACTTCGCTAGTCACGATTAGAGCGTCCGTTAGCTCAAGCTCTTTCAGCTTAGCTACCAGCTCTTTAGTTTTTGGCGCTTCAACTGAGAAGTTATCAACAACGATCAGACGCTCTTGACGAACCAGCTCAGAAAGAATGCTCTTCATAGCACCACGGTACATTTTCTTGTTTACTTTAACGCTGTGATCTTGTGGTTTCGCAGCAAAAGTAACACCACCTGTACGCCAGATTGGGCTACGGATTGTACCAGCACGTGCACGGCCAGTACCTTTTTGACGCCATGGCTTAGCGCCACCGCCAGAAACTTCTGAACGTGTTTTTTGAGCACGAGTACCTTGACGAGCACCTGATGCGTACGCAACAACTACTTGGTGTACAAGAGCTTCGTTGAACTCACGTCCGAAAGTAGTTTCGGAAACAGTTAGTGCATCAGCACCTTTAACCATCAATTCCATTACTTACTCCTAGACGTTATGCTTTAACAGCTGGTTTGACGATCACGTTACCGCCAGTTGAGCCAGGGACTGCACCTTTGATAAGAAGCAGGTTGCGCTCAGCGTCAACACGTACGATCTCCAGGTTTTGAGTCGTTACACGCTCAGCACCCATGTGACCTGCCATTTTCTTGCCTTTAAATACGCGACCTGGAGTCTGACATTGACCGATAGAACCAGGAGCACGGTGAGACAATGAGTTACCGTGAGTCATATCTTGAGTGCGGAAGTTCCAACGCTTAACAGCGCCTTGGAAACCTTTACCCTTAGATGTACCAGTAACGTCTACTTTCTTAGTTTCGTTGAACAGTTCAACAGTCAGTTCAGCACCAACTTCAAACTCTTCACCGTTTTCCAAACGGAATTCCCAAAGACCGCGACCAGCTTCAACACCTGCTTTTGCAAAGTGACCAGCTTCTGGTTTAGTAACACGGTTAGCTTTCTTAGCGCCAGCAGTAACCTGAATTGCTGCGTAGCCGTCAGACTCAAGAGATTTAACTTGAGTAACGCGGTTCGCTTCAACTTCAACAACTGTTACTGGGATAGAAACGCCTTCTTCAGTAAATACGCGGGTCATGCCCACTTTACGACCGATTAGACCAATCATTCTTCTAATCTCCCTTAACCTAGGCTAATTTGTACGTCAACGCCCGCAGCAAGGTCTAGACGCATCAGAGCATCAACAGTTTTGTCTGTTGGCTCAACGATGTCGATTAGACGTTTGTGAGTACGGATTTCGTACTGATCACGAGCATCTTTGTTAACGTGTGGAGAGATAAGAACTGTGAAACGCTCTTTACGAGTAGGCAGTGGGATTGGACCACGAACCTGTGCGCCGGTGCGCTTAGCTGTTTCAACGATTTCCGCAGTAGAAGCGTCGATCAGTTTGTAATCGAAAGCTTTCAGGCGGATACGAATACGTTGGTTCTGCATGAGACAGAGCTCCAATAGTTATAAATTACACAAACAATATCGCCACTCAAACTCGTCAAGACGAGAGAATGCCGATTGATTTATGTGAAACCGTAGCCTCCAAAATTAGGAAGCATTGTCAGTTAATTTTCGATTAACTGTGTCTACCGAAGTAGAGGAGCTAATTGTATTAACCGCGAACATAAGCTGAGTATACATTACCTGACAAATCATAGTGATCAGTCAGCTCCTCGCTGCTCATTGGTTCACAACTGGCTTAACCAGTGCGCTGCATTATACAGATCACAGTTTGACATGCAAGCGCTGCTGGAAAAATAAACGCATAAATTGCCCCCCGAATGCGGTCTACAGCAAAGCCGCAGAAACAAAAACGCAGCGGTGTTTACCGCTGCGCTTTGGGGGCTATCACTCGCTCATCATATGCTGAGGCGTTGACGCACCGCTTCAAACAAACAGATGCCGGATGCCACTGACACGTTAAGGCTTGAGACACTGCCTGCCATCGGGATTTTGATCAGGTCATCACAGGTTTCGCGGGTCAAACGACGCATGCCATCCCCTTCCGCGCCCATCACAATCGCCAGAGGACCCGTCAACTTAGCCTGGTAAATGTCGTGAGTGGCTTCGCCCGCCGTGCCGACAAACCACACGCCCTGCTCCTGCAATGCACGCATGGTGCGCGCCAGGTTGGTGACCCGCACGAGAGGCACGGTTTCGGCTGCGCCGCACGCCACTTTGCTGACCGTGGCATTCATCGCCGCCGATTTGTCTTTCGGCACGATCACTGCGGCCACTCCGGCTGCATCTGCGTTACGCAGACAAGCGCCGAGGTTGTGCGGATCAGTCACGCCATCAAGAACCAACAACAAAGGCGCGTCGTGTTGCGCCACGATGGTTTCCAGATCGTGTTCGTTCAGCTGCTTGGCCGGTTTCACCCGGGCGATCACGCCCTGATGATTGGCACCATGCGCTTTATCATCCAGCGCTTTGCGTCCCATGATCTGAATCGACACACCGATGTGTTGCAGTTGATTCAGAATGGGCAGCAGACGGTCGTCCTGACGCCCTTTCAGTACGAACGCTTCAATGAAACGTTCCGGCTCACGTTCCAGTACGGCTTTGACCGCATGGATACCGTAAATAAATTCATTACTCATCAGTTAACCTAATTGTTACTTTTTCGCCTGGGCTTTTTTGCCCTTGCTCCGCGACTTTTTATGGCGCGCTTTGTCCTTTTTGGCCTTTTTCGGCTTATCACTCTCGATACGCTCACCGTCCGGACGAACGGTCGGCTCTACCAGGGGCTTGGCTTTCTGCCCTGGCGCATTAGCTTTGACCGATGCGCGCTTTTTGCTCTTGGCTTTTTTCTGCGCTTCCGCCACTCGTTTTTTGGCGGTTTTGCCTTTGCCGCGTAGCTTACGACTTGTTTCGACTAATTCAAAGTCAATTTGGCGATCATTCAGATTGACCGACAATACTTTCACTTTGACCGCATCACCAAGGCGATAGATGGCACCAAAACTTTCACCAATCAGACGCTGGCCAATCGGATCAAACTGGTAGTAATCGTTGGCCAGAGTGGATATGTGCACCAGTCCATCAATGTGCAGCTCGGTCAGACGGACAAAGAAGCCAAAACCGGTCACATTGGCAATCACCCCATCCAGCTCTTCACCGACATGGTCTTGCATGTATTCACATTTCAGCCAGTCTGAGACTTCGCGGGTCGCGTCATCGGCACGGCGCTCGGTCATCGAACACTGCTCACCGTAGAAATCCATATCGTCAAACGAGTAATGGAAACCGCCAGTTGGCGTCCAGCGATCCTGATTGCGGCCTTCGTGTTTGGCAATCAAATATTTGATCGCGCGATGCAGTAACAAGTCCGGATAGCGACGGATCGGTGAAGTGAAGTGGGCATAGCGCTTCAGCGCCAAACCAAAGTGACCAGCATTGTCGGCGTTGTAGACCGCTTGCTTCATCGATCGCAGCAGCATGGTCTGGATCAGCTCTTTGTCCTGACGTTCACCGATCTGTTTGACCAGGTTGGCGTAATCGGTCGGTGACGGTTCAAGCCCGCCCGCCAGATTCAGCCCCAACTCGCCGAGAAAATCCCGGAAGCCCTGTAAACGCTCTTCCCCTGGCGTTTCGTGAATCCGGTACAGCGCCGGCTCTTTGGCTTTTTCCACCAGCGACGCCGATGCGATGTTAGCCATGATCATGCACTCTTCAATGATCTTGTGCGCATCATTGCGAATCACAGGTTCAATCCGGTCAATCTTGCGCTCCGCATTGAAGATAAATTTGGTTTCGACGGTCTCAAACTCAATCGCCCCGCGCTGATCGCGGGCGTGTTTAAGCACCTTATACATTTTGTGCAACTCTTCTAAGTGCGGCACCAGAGGCTGATAACGCTCCCGCAGCTCTTCATCGCCATCCAAAATCGCACCGACTTTGGTGTAGGTCAGGCGTGCGTGCGAATTCATCACGGCTTCGTAATGACGATAACCCGACAGCTTACCACTGTCTGAAATGGTCATTTCACACACCATACATAGGCGATCAACTTGTGGGTTAAGCGAGCACAGTCCGTTAGACAGCACTTCCGGCAGCATTGGCACCACCTGTGACGGGAAATACACCGAATTGCCGCGATTGATGGCTTCTTTATCCAGAGCCGAATCCGGACGGACGTAGTAACTCACATCCGCAATCGCCACCCACAAACGCCAGCCTCCGCTTTTTTTTGCTTCACAATAGACCGCGTCATCGAAATCTCGTGCGTCTTCGCCGTCGATGGTGACCAGTGGCAATTCTCGCAGATCAACCCGACCGGCTTTCGCCTCTTCCGGCACCTCTTCGCCCAGGCCGGCGATCTGCTTTTCGACCTCTTGTGGCCACTCGTGCGGGATCTGGTGGGTGCGAATGGCAATTTGCGTTTCCATTCCCGGCGCCATGTTCTCGCCCAGCACTTCCACCACTTTGCCTGTCATACCACGACTGCGCGCCCCGCGATCGGTGATTTCAACCACGACGACATTCCCCATGCGTGCGCCGGCTTTGTGTTCATTCGGGATCAGAATGTCCTGGCTGATGCGCGAATCATCCGGCACCACGTACGAGTAGCCATATTCGAGGAAAAAGCGTCCGACAATTTGCGTGGTGCGTTCTTCCAAGACACGCACCAGACGCCCTTCCCTGCGGCCTCGCTTACTGCTGTCTGTCGGCTGCACCAGCACGTAATCACCGTGGATCAGCGTACGCATCTGATGATGCGGCAACAGGATGTCATCGTCTTTATTCAGGCTGCCTTCCGGACGCACCCAGCCGTGACCGTCTTTATGACCGATCACATACCCTTTGATCATTTCGAGTTTTTCCGGCAAGGCGTAACACTGGCGGCGGGTAAACACCAACTGCCCATCACGTTCCATTGCACGCAAACGGCGACGCAACCCTTCATACTGCTCTTCACCGCTCAAATGCAGCGCCTCGAACAGATCGTTGCGGTTCATCGGCACACCGGCGCTTTTGAGGAAGTCGAGAATGAACTCCCGGCTGGGGATCGGGTTATCGTAGTTTTGCGATTCACGCTCAGCAAAAGGATCGTTATGGGTATTGTCTGACATCGGCACGCCTAATTAAGCAAGGAAGGATATGAGCTAGTATATCTGACTCGCTCGTTAACCTACAGTTAAGCATATAAAAAGAATAAAAAAACGCCCGTATCAAAACACGGACGTTTTATCAGTGGCAGGCCAGAGTGCGTTACCAGAAGGTTTCGCGGCGTTTCGCCCGGGCAATGATGTTGTCCGGCATACGCAGTTCCAGCCCCTGACGCAGCATAGCGATGCGACGGTGGGTACGCTTGTCCGCTGACACTGAGTTGTACAGCCAGCGATAAGCGTCTTCATAATCGAGTGGGCTGCCGTAATCCCGCAGCAGCAGTTCGGCCAGCAGAATGCGGGCGTTGAGATTACCCATCGCGGCCGCTTCACGCAAATATGGAATCGCGCGCTCTTTATCCTGCTGCACCAGTGTACCGCGCGAGTAGTAACGGCCCAGTTGCTCCAGTGCCGCTGGCAACCCTTGATGCGCGGCACTTTCCATGTAATAGAGGCCAAGTTCAACATCCTGATCGACGCACACGCCCCACGCCAGCATGTCACCATACAGGAATTCGTAGGACGGCAGATTAATCCGGGTAGCACGCGCGACAATGTCTTCCACCAGCTGGCAGTTGTCGGCTTTGATCCGCTCCAGATGTTGATTCTGCTCAACCAATTTTATCAGCTCTGCTTCACTGTAAATCGGCACCGGTTCGCCCACATCCGCTACACTCGGGGCCGCTTTGGCCAGCGAAGTGGTCAATACCAGCACCAGTGATGCAGCCACTTGTCGCAGCTTCATACTCGCACTCTATCCACACGTTGATGCACCGCTCACGGCCACACCAGCAAACTCAGTTTTCTCACCCATTCGGCGAGGACTTGTTAATCCTATCGGCAAGCCGCCGGCAGACTTTAGACAAAATTTGCCACGACAGGCAAAAGCTTGCCATATCAGTATAAAAGATGAGCAGTCGACGGGCAGAAAAAAACCGGCCGAAGGGCCGGTTTTGTGAAGCTGTGGCGCAAGCCGATTAAGATTCGAATGGGTGAACCTTAATGATGGTTTCGTTGCGATCCGGGCCGGTTGAAATAATGTCAACAGGCACACCCGTCAGCTCTTCGATACGTTTGATGTAGTTCAGCGCAGCTTGTGGTAGCGCGTCCAGAGACTTAGCACCAAAGGTGTTTTCAGACCAACCCGGCATGGTTTCGTAGATTGGCGTCGCCTTCTCGAAAGCTTCCGCCGCCATTGGCGACACTTCCATCACCGAACCGTCTTTCATCTTGTAACCGGTACAGATCTTCAGCTCTTCCAGACCATCCAGAACGTCCAGTTTGGTCAGACAGAAACCCGTCACTGAGTTGATTTGGATTGCACGGCGCATCGCTACAGCATCGAACCAACCCGTACGACGCAGACGCCCCGTGGTGGCCCCGAATTCGTGACCCACAGTACCCAGGTGTTTACCGATAGGATCTTGCTTATCCTGGCCATCGTACAGTTCAGTCGGGAATGGCCCCGCACCTACGCGAGTACAGTACGCTTTCGCGATACCCAGGATATAACCGATGTGACGAGGACCAAAACCTGAGCCAGCCGCAACCCCACCCGCAGTGGTGTTCGACGAGGTCACATATGGGTAAGTACCGTGGTCGATATCCAGCAGCGTACCCTGAGCCCCTTCAAACATGATCTTGTCGCCGCGTTTACGTGCTGCATCCAGCTCGTCAGTCACGTCAATCACCATAGAGGTCAACAACTCAGCAAAGCCTTTCGCCTGCTCCAGCACATCTTCGTAGCTCACCGCTTCGGCTTTGTAGAAGTTCACCAGCTGGAAGTTATGGAATTCCATCACTTCTTTGAGTTTTTCTGCGAACGCGTCCATATCGAACAAGTCACCAACGCGCAGACCGCGACGGGCAACTTTATCTTCGTAGGCCGGACCGATACCACGACCAGTCGTGCCGATCGCTTTCTTACCACGAGCGATTTCGCGAGCTTGGTCTAGCGCGATGTGGTAAGGCAGAATAAGAGGACAAGCTTCAGAAATGAAAAGACGCTCACGGACCGGGATGCCGCGCTCTTCAAGAGGCTTCATTTCTTTAAGAAGGGCTTCAGGTGACAGAACGACACCGTTACCGATAATACATTTGACGTTATCGCGAAGGATACCTGACGGAATTAAGTGAAGAACGGTTTTTTCACCGTCAATGACCAAAGTGTGACCTGCGTTGTGACCGCCTTGGTAGCGAACCACGTATTTTGCATCTTCAGTTAAAAGGTCTACGATTTTACCTTTACCTTCGTCACCCCATTGGGTGCCTAGAACGACTACGTTATTTCCCATCTTTCCAAGTCTGATTGCTAGTTAAAAATGGATTCTAGCACTGAATCCGTACGTATGCAGTCATTTTTTGGTCACGCCGGGGAGAGCGCCAGATAACTCATTGATGGATAGCACTAAGTTAGACAGTGGCCACCTGGCTACTCGTGCGCATAGATTTTGACGCTGAGCTGGCCATCGCGATCGATCCCAGCCCGGTACATGCCGGAACTGTTCATCGCAAAATGGAGTTCTCCTTGTGCGTCAATAGCGATCAACCCGCCTTCGCCACCGATCTGCTTCAGCTCGCCCTGAATAACGTGTTCGCAAGCGGTATGGAGATCTTCCTTCAGGTAACGCATGCGCGCTGCCACATCCCCCGCTACGGTCTGGCGAATAAAGTACTCACCCATCCCCGTGGTGGATACCGCGACATTGCCGTTTTCAGCAAAGGTCCCCGCGCCAATCAGCGCCGAATCGCCAACCCGGCCATATTGCTTATTGGTAATGCCACCGGTACTGGTGGCTGCGGCAAGGTTCCCGTGCTGATCCAAGGCCACCGCGCCCACGGTACCGTGCTTGCGATCGTCGGGATAGCGTGATTCCGACAGTGCAAACAGACCTTTCTCTTTCATCGATTGCAACTGTTCGTAGCGCCGGTCGGTGTAAAAATAATCCTGCTCGGTAAACGCGTGGCCGACCTCAAACGCAAACTCTTCCGCCCCCTCACCGATCAGCAACACGTGTTCGCTCCGCTGCATCACATCTTTCGCTAACTCAATCGGATTACGGATATGCCGCACGCCAGCTACAGCGCCGGCGTCTCGCTGGCGACCGTGCATCACCGATGCGTCCATCTCTACCATCTCTTTGTGGGTCAGAACTGAGCCTTTTCCCGCATTAAAGTGGGGCGAATCTTCCAACACCCGGACCGCCGCCACCACCGCATCAAGCGCATCACTCCCCTGAGCCAATAGCGTATGACCAGCCCGCACAGCTCGCTCCAAATCCGTCAGGATCTGCGCTTTCAACGTTTCACTCATCTGCTGAGACAGTATGGTTCCGGCACCGCCATGAATGGCGATCGCAAAAGGTTGACTCATGTTCATTCCTTATCATCGCGGGCGAAACATGCCCAGCGTGTACTTATAGGGTGGCTCCCAAGTTACTCCCGGCCAACAAAAAGCGCAAACCGATCTGCATCGCTTTGCGCTCATGTAACTGGTCTGGCGGCATGCCGCCGACTGGCTAAGACTTAGTGTGAACCGCAGCTACCGCCACCGCAACAACCGCCGTCACCGTGGTCGTGATCATGATCGTGGTCATGGTCGTGACCACCACAACAACCGCCTTCCTGGTGGATATGACCGTGCTCGATTTCATCTTCTGTTGCTGCGCGCGTCGCCACGACTTCTACGTCGAAAGTCAGAGTTTGACCAGCCAGCATGTGGTTGCCATCAACCACCACTTCGTCGCCATCCACTTCAGTGACTTCAACCGGGATTGGTCCCTGATCGGTGTCTGCCAGGAAACGCATGCCAACTTCGATTTGATCCACACCCTGGAAGACTTCGGCCGGTACGCGCTGTACCAGTGCATCGTTGTGATCGCCGTACGCGTCGTCTGGAGACACAGTGACTGAGAACTTATCGCCTGCCGCTTTGCCTTCCAGTTCACGTTCCAGACCAGTGATCAGGTTGTTGTGACCGTGCAGGTAATCCAGTGGAGCCTCGGTTGTTGACTGATCAACAACTACGCCATCTTCCAGTTTGACCTGGTAAGCCAGGCTAACCACTACGTTCTTTTCAATCTTCATAAGTGCTCCAGAGCGTTGGATTGGGCTGTGCCCAAAAGGTAAATCTGATTACCCCCGTATTATGGGGATGATTTATAGAAACACAATCAATCCGGCTTAAAAATCCCGATCATCTCTTGAGCAGCGTGCTGGCTTTTTTCCACGGTCTGCGGTTTGCGCTGGTCGTGATAATCACACTCAACACACTCAACCAGCTCGATATTGTTCTCAATCCACCAGCGTAATGTGTCCTGGCTCTGGCATTGCGGGCAACTTGCTCCGGCAATGAATCTTTTTTTGGGCTTCACGTTATTTTACTCCTGTTCCCAGAAATGACGGGACTGGCGATCGTTGTCCATCTCGCGGCCAAAAATCTCTTCCAGTTCCTTGCGGGCTTCTTTGGCTCTCTGGGCCAATTGCTTGTCTTCATTGTGCTGCGGCAACAGCTCTTTAAGCATGGCATTATCCAGCTTGCGAAAGTGCGCTTCCGCACGCTTGGCCTGATACGGATGCATGCCGAGTTCAACCAGCGCCTGCCGGCCGAGATCCAGGGCACCCAGAAACGTCTCTCGCGAGTAGCGGTCAACACCATGACTGAGCAACTGATACGCCTCAACCCGGCTGCGCGCGCGAGCGAGCAGTTTCAAGTGCGGAAAATGTTGCTGACACAAAGCGATAATGCTCATGATTTCATCCGGTGAGTCGGTACAGATGATCATCGCTTCGGCACTCTCGGCGCCAGCCGCGCGCAGTAAGTCTACCTGAGTCGCGTCACCATAAAAAACTTTATAACCGTATTTACGCAGTAAGTGGATTTGGCTGGCGTCACTCTCCAGAATCGTTACCTTGATTTTGTTGGCGTACATCAGCCGCCCAACAATCTGACCAAAACGCCCAAAACCAGCAATGATCACCCGCGGCTGCTTGTCAACCACGTCCGAACGAACCCGGCTATCTTCGGCCGGATTAAGGGTACGGGCAAACCAGTGTTGCTGAGCAATCAGCAGCAGCGGCGTCGTCACCATCGACAAGCTCACCACCACCAACAGGAACCCGGTGTGTTCCCGGCTGAGCAACCCTTGTGTCGCAGCGGCGGTAAAAATCACGAAGGCGAACTCGCCGCCCTGACTGAGGATCGCTGCCATCCGGCTGCGCGCTTTAGCGCGGATCCCGGCCGCGCGGGCAAGGAAGTACAGCAACAGACCTTTGATCACCACCAGCGCCACCACCGCCAACAGGATGCTCAGCGGCTCCGCAATCAACAAACCAAGGTTGACCGCCATACCCACCGCAATAAAGAATAGGCCTAACAGCAGCCCTTTGAACGGCTCAATGGCAATTTCCAGCTCGTGGCGATACTCACTTTCTGCCAGCAGCACGCCAGCCAGAAACGTCCCGAGGGCCATCGACAGGCCAAGCTGTTTCATCGCCAGAGCGATCCCAATCACCAGCAGCAGTGCCGCGATGGTAAACAGCTCGCGCACCCCACTCAGCACCACATAGCGAAACAGCGGGCGCAGCAAAAAATGGCCGCCGACCAGCAGCGCCAGCACTCCGCCCAGCATCCATAACGCGTCGAGCCAGTCACCGGCCGTGTTACCTGCCAGTACCGGCAGGATCGCCAGCATCGGAATGACTGCAATGTCCTGAAACAGCAATACGGCGAAACCCGACTGACCGGTTTCTGTACCGTCCAGTCCTTGCTCTTCGATCACCCGCAACGCGATCGCCGTTGACGACAGTGCCAAGCCCATGCCAATCACCAGGCTGGTTTGCCAGCTAAGCCCCAGCAAATGCACGATCGCACTCAGCACCGCCGTGGTCACTACCACCTGCGCACCGCCCATGCCGAGGATCGGCCCGCGCATCTGCCACAGCTTGCGCGGATTCAGCTCAAGACCAATCAGAAACAGCAGCAACACCACGCCAAGTTCCGCAAAATGCAAAATGGCTTCGACATCGCTGATCAGCCCAAGCCCCCAAGGCCCGATGGCCACCCCTGCGAGCAGGTAGCCGAGTACCGAACCCAGCCCCATGCGCTGGGCAATCGGCACCGCCACCACCGCAGCCGCCAAAAACACCACGCTGCTTTGCAGAAAATCACTCTCCAGCGCCATCGCCACCTCCCTGGGCACCAAGCGGATTATTCAGCCACTGACGGTATTGCTCAGCATGCTGATAACGTTCAAGATCACCGACATTGCGCGACCAATACAGCACCAAGGGTGTGATCCAGTTCATGCGGCATAAGGCCGCCGTCAATTCGAACGGTTGCAGGATCTGGTCAAGCGGATAGCGGTTGTACCCCTGTTCGCTGAACGCCTCCTCGCTGCCTCCGGTGGTGATCACACTGCGCCAGTATTTCCCCGCCAGTGCACTGCCGTCGCCGAAGGCAAAGCCTTTGCCCAGTACCCGGTCAATCCACTCTTTGAGTAACGCCGGGCAGGAATACATGTACAGCGGGTGCTGGAAAACAATCACATCGTATTCCAGCAACAATTGATGCTCGGCGTGCACATCGATAAAAAAATCGGGGTAAGCGGCGTAGAGATCGTGCACACGTACGTGCGCCAGCGACGTGATCTTTTTGATCATCACCTGATTGGCAATGGAGTTGTCTGGCTCCGGGTGGGCGTAGATCACCAACACGCGGGGCGGCGGCTTGTTGTGCGTAATATCCATCATTCCCTGAACTGCACTGGATAGTTTAGTTATCAGTTTGTTATACGTTCTTGCCCGCCATAACGCAAATGGCAAAACACTCTGATTTCATCGCCTTTGGCCGCGCTGCCATCGACATTTACTGTCGTTGCCCCTACTATTCCGGGGTTCAACCATCGGTGTAAAAAGTTTCTATGATTACCTTCTCTGACATGCAGTTACTCCGCGGCGGTAAACCGCTGCTTGAGCAGGCTTCGGCCACGATTCATCCGGGCGATAAAGTCGGCCTGGTCGGCAAAAACGGTTGTGGCAAGTCCACCCTGTTCGCTCTGTTAAAAGACGAACTGTCGATCGACGCTGGCTCGTTCAGCATGCCGAGCCATTGGGAGCTGGCCTGGGTGGCGCAGGAAACCCCAGCGCTGGAACGCAGTGCCCTGGAGTACGTCATTGATGGTGACCGTGAATACCGGGACCTGGAACAGCAATTGGCGGCGGCTGAGCAAGCAGACAACGGCACATTGGTGGCCGAACTGCACGGCAAAATCGAAACCATCGGCGGCTACAGCATCCGTGCCCGGGCATCGGAGCTGCTGGACGGTCTGGGCTTTAGCCAAGATCAAATGAGCTGGAACCTGACCCAGTTTTCCGGGGGATGGCGGATGCGCCTCAACCTGGCGCAGGCGCTGTTGTGCCGCTCTGACCTGCTGTTGCTTGATGAGCCCACCAACCACTTAGATCTGGATGCGGTCATGTGGCTGGAACGCTGGCTACAAAACTACCCGGGCACCCTGATCCTGATCTCGCACGACCGCGATTTTCTCGACCCGATTGTAGGTCGTATCGTTCACATCGAAAATCAGCAGCTCAACGAATACACCGGCAACTATTCATCGTTCGAAAATCAGCGTGCGCAAAAACTGATGCAACAGCAGGCGATGTTTGAGAAACAGCAGAAGCAGATGGCGCACATGCAGAGCTACATTGACCGCTTCCGCTACAAAGCCTCGAAAGCACGCCAGGCTCAGAGCCGGATTAAAGCGCTGGAGAAGCTGGAAAAAGTGCTGCCTGCGCAATTTGATAACCCGTTCAGTTTTGAATTTCGCCAACCTGCCGCGTTGCCCAACCCGATCCTGATGATGGACGAGGTTTCGGCCGGTTACGGTGATCACCTGATCCTGGATAAAATCCGCCTCAATCTGGTACCGGGCAGCCGCATTGGTCTGCTTGGCCGTAACGGTGCCGGTAAATCCACCCTGATCAAATTGTTGTCGGGGGAACTGGCTGCCCAAGGTGGCGATCTGACCTATTCACAGGGCGTGAAGATCGGGTACTTTGCCCAGCACCAACTCGAAACCCTGCATCCGGAAGAAACCCCGTTGCAGCACATGATGCAGATTGCACCGGATAAAAACGAGCTGGAGCTGCGCAACTACCTTGGCAGTTTTGGCTTCCACGGCGATAAGGCGCTGGAACCCGTCGCGCCGTTCTCCGGAGGTGAAAAAGCCCGCCTGGTGTTGGCGCTGATCGTGTGGCAAAAGCCCAACCTGCTGCTGCTCGATGAACCCACCAACCACTTGGATCTTGACATGCGCCAGGCCCTGACCCTGGCACTGCAGACCTACGAAGGCGCTATGGTGATTGTCTCGCACGATCGGTATCTGCTGCGTGCGACCACCGATGATCTGTACCTAGTCAACGATCGTCAGGTTGCTCCATTTGATGGTGACCTCAACGACTACTACAAGTGGCTGACAGAACAACAAAAAGCGCAGCGTAAGGAAGCGCAGGCCGCTCAGCCTGAAAAGGCGGGCACCAACAGCGCCGCTGCGAAAAAGGAGCAGAAGCGACGTGAAGCTGAGTTTCGCAAACAGACCGCACCTATTCGCAAAACGCTGACAAATCTGGAGCAAAAAATGGATAAGTTAAGCGCTGCATTGGAACAGGCGGAAGAGCAATTATCAGACTCCTCACTGTATGATGCGGAAAATAAAGCTAAACTTACCGAAGTACTGGCACTCCAGGCAAACAGCAAATCCGAGCTGGAAGACGTTGAAATGGAGTGGATGGCGCAGCAGGAATCCCTTGAACAGATGGAGCAGGAGTTCAATAGCCAATGACCCAAGAGCACGTACGCATTTCACTGACGCTAGAACGATTGTGGCAATTCAGTCTGCAATATTACGGTACCCGTGAGGTGAAAGAAGCGTGCCTGGCTCTGCAAAACAACTTTGGCGGTAACGTCAACCTGCTCCTGCTACTCAAATGGCTTGATGAGCAACGCGTCACCTTTCAGGAAGAAGACTGGCACAAGGTCGAGGAGTGTCTCGGTCGATCCGAGACACTGCTGCACAGCTTCCGCGACCTGCGCCGTCGGATGAAACTGAATCTCCCGGACACCTTGTATCGCGAATCACTCCAGTTTGAACTGCAACTCGAAAAACAACAGCAGTCCGATCTGGTCGATTGCATTAACGCGTTGCAACTGGAAAACAATCTCGGAGAGCCGCTTACTTTACGTTACTGTCGTCAGTTGGGTGGAGAACATTTGTTTCAGGCGTTTTCAGCGCCTGCACCGTCGCTCTACAATCTGGACTGATGACGCTATGACCCAATTTATCGCTGCTACCGGACTGACAAACCCACACCTGCAAACACTGGCACCGCGCTTTATCCGCAAAAAAGCCCTGTTTGACCCCTTCTGGCAGACGCTGGACACACCAGACGGAGACTTTCTCGATTTGGCCTGGAGCGAGGCGTGGCAGAGCGACGCCGCGCAGACAAAGCCCTTGTTCATTCTGTTTCATGGCCTGGAAGGGTGCTTTTACAGCCCTTACGCCAATGGCCTGATGCACGCCTTTACTCAGGACGGCTGGCTGGCGGTGATGATGCACTTTCGCGGCTGCAGTGGCAAACCCAATAACCTCGCCCGCGCCTACCACTCCGGTGAAGTGGAAGACGCGCGTTTGTTTCTCGAGCACTTGCAGTGTCTCTTCCCGCATCAGCCGAAAGTGGCCGTCGGCATCTCTCTTGGCGGCAATATGCTGGCCAATTACCTGGCGCGCTACAACGACGACCCGATCCTCTCAGCAGCGACCATTGTTTCAGCACCACTCGACTTGGCCGCTTGTTCAGAGCGGATCGAGCAAGGGTTTTCCCAAGTCTACAAAAAGTACCTGTTGTCGTCGCTCAAGCGCAATGCGCTGCGTAAACACCACCTGTTGAAAGGCGAACTGGATGTCTCGTATGAGCACATCAAACGGGTCACTCGACTGTACGAGTTCGATGATCTGATCACAGCGCCGTTGCATGGCTTTAAAGACGCCCGCGACTACTACCAGCAGTGCTCAGGTATCCATTGTCTCAAACAGATCCGGATTCCCACTCAAATCATCCACGCCAAAGACGACCCTTTCATGACCGAGGCGGTGATCCCGAAATTCGTCCTGCCGGATAACATTGACTACCGGCTGTTTGACCATGGCGGCCATGTCGGCTTTCTCAGCGGTAGCGCACTGAAACCTCATTTCTGGTTGGAAGAAGCCTTACCGGCCTACTATGAAAGTGTCCGCGATACGGCATAATAGGCCGGCATCATAAAAGAGAGAGGTATTTATGATAGTTCCATGGCAACAGATTGACGCGCACACACTCGACAACCTGATCCGCGAATTCGTACTGCGCGAAGGCACCGATTACGGTGAAGTGGAAACGTCCCTGCAACACAAAGTCGACCAGGTCAAAGCGCAGCTTGAGTCCGGAGAAGCAGTGATCGTCTTCTCTGAACTGCACGAAACGGTGGACATCCAGCTGCGCCGCCATCTTTAACTGCCACACCACAATTGTCACGTTTCCATGATATAGTGGTTTCATAATCAAAACAGACAGGGAATGTCATGTCAGCAAAACACCCGATCATTGCGGTGACCGGTTCCTCCGGTGCCGGAACGACCACCACTTCGGAAGCTTTCCGCAAGATGTTCAACATGATGAACATCCGCCCGGCCTGGGTGGAGGGCGACAGTTTCCACCGCTTTACCCGTCCGGAAATGGATGTGGAAATCCGTAAAGCGCGTGAACAAGGACGTCACATCAGCTATTTCGGCCCTCAGGCCAACGATTTCCCGGCACTGGAAGAGTTTTTCCATAAATACGGCGATGAGGGCGTCGGTAAAGTGCGCCGCTACTTGCACACATTTGATGAAGCCGTGCCCTACAACCAGATGCCCGGCACCTTTACCCCGTGGCAGGAACTGCCGGAAAACTCCGATGTGCTGTTTTATGAGGGGCTGCACGGCGGCGTGGTCGACGGCGACACCAACGTCGCGCAACATGTGGATCTGCTGATCGGCATGGTGCCAATCGTCAACCTCGAATGGATTCAGAAATTCGTGCGCGACACCCGCGACCGTGGTCACTCGCGCGAGGCGGTGATGGATTCCATCGTGCGCTCAATGGACGACTACCTCAATTACATTACGCCGCAATTTTCACGAACGCACATCAACTTCCAGCGCGTCCCCACCGTCGACACCTCCAACCCGCTCAATGCCAAAGGCATCCCGAGCCTGGATGAGAGTTTTGTGGTGATCCGCCTGCGCGGCATCAAGAATGTCGACTTTCCCTACCTGCTGGCCATGATTGACGGCTCGTTCATGTCGCGCCACAACACCATTGTGGTTCCGGGAGGAAAAATGAGTTTTGCTATGGAACTGATTGTCCGGCCTATCCTGCAACAGCTGATTGAAACCGGAAAAATTGGTTAGAAATGCACGGCGCGCAAGATTACTTTTCATACCGTGATCATGTGCACATTTTTGCGTAAATAATCACAACCCGGACACGATTAAAATCAAGAAATCGTTTTCGAAAAAGGATACTATTCTTAACCGAAACACAAGATAGCTTGCAGCATTGGTAAAGTGCTCTTATTCTAGTAAGTCAAATTCAGGCTTGGCTAAAATATGGATAGCGGCAAGCGTACCCTGCAGAGGAAGTGAGATATTATGGTTCTAGGTAAACCTCAAACCGACCCAACACTAGAGTGGTTTCTTTCACATTGTCATATTCATAAGTACCCTTCAAAAAGCACGCTGATCCACGCGGGCGAGAAAGCAGAGACTTTGTACTACATCGTCAAAGGGTCTGTTGCTGTACTTATTAAAGACGAAGAAGGTAAGGAGATGATCCTGTCTTACCTGAACCAAGGTGACTTTATCGGTGAACTTGGTTTGTTCGAAGAAGACCAGGAGCGCACAGCTTGGGTTCGCGCGAAATCTCCTTGTGAAGTCGCGGAAATTTCATTCAAGAAATTCCGTCAGCTGATTCAGGTCAATCCGGATATCCTGATGCGCCTGTCAGCCCAGATGGCTCGTCGTCTGCAAGTCACCAGCCAGAAAGTGGGCGACCTGGCGTTCCTAGACGTTACCGGTCGTATTGCTCAGACTCTGCTGAACCTAGCCAAACAACCAGATGCGATGACCCACCCAGACGGCATGCAAATCAAGATCACTCGCCAGGAGATCGGTCAGATTGTCGGCTGTTCACGTGAAACAGTTGGTCGTATCCTGAAAATGCTGGAAGAGCAGAATCTGATTTCTGCCCACGGTAAAACCATCGTGGTATACGGCACGCGTTAATTTCCCGCCAGAAAACAACGTTCAAATTGAAAAAGCCACCGTCAGGTGGCTTTTTGTTATCATGCCGAACGTGTTACGACTGACTGTCGGTGCTCTCGAAAATCTTATCCGCCGAAGCCGCCACAAAACCCGGATACAACTGACCATCCGCCATCGGGTAACGCTTAGCAAATTCATAAAAGCCACCCGGGATGATCTCACTGCCTTCACTAAACTGAACCACGACTTTATCTGCCATGGTCGAAGATTGTTCCAGCAGTACATCCGGTGAGCCTTTCACTTCGCCACCTGAGGTATTGATGGTAAAGCCTGCCTGTCGCAGGTGATCATTGACCTGCTGCACTTCATCGAACGCCTTGAGCTGATTCACACTGACGGTAAAGTGGTTCGCACCGTAGCCATGCGCAGCCAGCCAGGAGGCATACTCGCTCTCTTTCGCCAGCGTTTGGTAATCCGCATAACTCAGTTGCCACAAGCGACCACCGTACAAAAACGCTTCCCCTTCCAGCGCCGCAGCATCGACCTGCGCAACCAGATTGGCGACGATGGCCTGTAGCGCCGGCGAGCACTCTTCCACTTTCAGCTCGCTGATGAACACTTTTGGCTGCAGCGGATCCGGGTGTTCATAGTGCTTGGCCACCAGCTTCTTGCTCTCAAACACATAGTCGCCACACGGGGTGTAACCCAGCGCCAGAAACGGTTTGGCCAGGGTGTCGATACCAAGTGGTGCGACATTAAAGGTGCGCAGAGCTATGTGATCATTGATCAACGGCTCGTCTTCCTGCAGCAGTTGATGAACTTTGTCCGCGGACGGACACAGGCGGTGAATGTAGTCATTCCACAGCGATTGAAATAAAACAGCTGGCGTCATAACGCCTCCTTGTCGGGGTTGTTAACGTGTTATCGAATTGTGCTCTCTCTTCACCGGCCCATTTAATCGCCCGGCAAGATAGAAAGGAGGCTACCTGACGGCATGTCCAGAATGCCGCGCAGATAGCCTTCAACCTGTGACGAAACTGAGTGTAATACTGTCGTTATAGTTCTAAACCCGGGCTCAGAGTGGCCGGCAGGATCGTTTCCCCACCTTCCATTGATGCCATTGGGTATGCGCAGTAATCGGCGGCGTAGTAAGCGCTTGGACGTAAGTTGCCTGAAGCGCCCGGACCACCAAACGGCGCGTCACCGCTAGCGCCCGTCAGTTGACGGTTGCGGTTCACGATACCGGCGCGGATGTGCTCCACAAAGTAGTCCCATTCGCCGTCATCGGTCGACACCAGGCCAGCCGATAAACCGAAACGGGTATCGTTAGCCATCTCAACCGCGCTTTCCAGCGTGGCGTAGCGCACCACCTGCAGCAATGGGCCAAAGTACTCTTCATCCGGCAGCTCAGCGATGTGAGTGACGTCAATGATGCCTGGCGAGACGAACGCTGCTTCACCCGGCGTGGCTTCCAGCAGGCTTTCTCCGCCCAGCGATTGTAAGTTCGCCTGCGCGTCCAGGATCACTTTTGCCGCAGCCTGAGAAATCTGCGGCCCCATGAACGGTGCCGGCTCGGCAAACGGCTGATCGATACGAATGTTCTTGGTTGCGTCAACCAAACGGGCAATCAGCGCATCGCCTTTCTCTCCCACCGGGACGTAGAGGCGACGAGCACAGGTACAACGCTGACCGGCACTGATGAACGCCGATTGAATGATGGTGTACACCGTCGCGTCCAGATCGCCGTAGTGCTCGGAAATCACCATTGGGTTGTTGCCACCCATCTCCAGCGCTAACATCTTACCAGGCTGGCCTGCAAACTGACGATGCAGCAAGTGACCAGTATTGGCACTGCCGGTAAACAGCAGGCCATCGATGCCTTTGGCATCCGCCAGCGCAATGCCGGTTTCTTTCGCGCCCTGCACCAGGTTAATGACGCCCGCAGGCAAGCCGGCTTTTTCCCACAGCTTGACGGCAAATTCACCGGTCAGCGGCGTTTGCTCTGACGGTTTAAATACCACCGTATTCCCCGCCAGCAATGCCGGCACGATGTGACCGTTTGGCAGGTGACCCGGGAAGTTGTACGGCCCAAAGACCGCCATCACACCCAATGGACGGTGACGCAGCACAATCTGGTTACCGTTCGCTTCGCGAGCCGCTTCACCGGTGCGATCATGATAAGCGCGGATCGAGATCGCGATTTTGCCGGCCATGGCCGCCGCTTCAGTGCGCGTTTCCCACAACGGCTTGCCGGTTTCTTTGGCAATGATCTCGGCAATCTCTTCGCTGTGTTGCTTCACTTGCTCGGCAAACGCCAGCACAATCGCTTCACGCTGCTCAACGCTGAGTTTTTTCCAGCTCAGGAAAGCCTGACGCGCCGCTTTGATCGCGGCGTCTACCTGCGCAGGCGTCGCACTGTCGCCCTGCCAGATCACTTCATTATTGTATGGGCTTTGAGAATGCATCGGCTCGCCTTGTCCGGCGACCCACTCTCCAGCAATCCATTGAGTCATCTTGTTTATCCTTCTCTTTTATTGCACCAGCATGCGCACATAATCGCCCGGTGCCAAGTGCAGCGCTTCGGCCACATCCGGGGCCAGAATCACGCTTTCGCTTTCTTTGTCATACGCCGCTTTTGCCGCCGTGGCACGGAAGTTTTCAAATGACGTATTGGCAATCAGAAAGTCCTGTGAACTGGCATGCTCCGCAATCGTTACTTTGGCGCGAATCGAGTGACGCACCGATTCGATATTGCGCAGGTCACACTCAACCGTTGGACCGGCATCAAAAATGTCGACATAGTTGCGACAGGTGAAGCCTTCTTTTTCCAGCAAACGCAGGGCCGGGCGGGTGTTTTCGTGAACCTGACCAATGACTTGCTGCGCTTCTTTGCTCAGCAGATTGACGTAAATCGGCAGCTTCGGCATCAGGTCGGCAATAAAGCCTTTTTTACCAATGCCCGTCAGATAATCCGCCATCGTGAAATCGATGGAGAAGAAGTGTTCCTGCAACCATTGCCAGAATGGCGAGTTGCCTTCGGCGTCGGACACGCCACGCATTTCAGCGAAAATGGTCTTCGAGAAACGATGCGGATGTTCCGCCATCATCAGAAAACGACACTTAGACATCAGACGGCCATTCAAGCCCTGACGGAATTGCGGACGCAGAAACAGGGTGCAGATTTCCGAACAACCTGTGTAGTTATTACCAAACGTCAGCAGTTTCACTACGTTATTGACCCCGAGTTTCGGGGACGAATGCACAATGGTACTGATGTGGTAAGAGTAGAAAGGTACATCCCAGCCGATCGACGCTTCGATCCCGGTCGTCCCGGCCACTTCGCCGCTGTCGGTGTCAAAGCCAACCATCAGGTAGCCTTCATCCCCCGGTCCGGACACGTCCGGTTTGGCGAAACTGTATTCTGAGTGCTGAATGCGGTTGGTTAACAGCTCTTCGTTAACCGGCAGTGATGTGAATCCATGACCCGACTCTACCGCGCAGGTGTGCAGCGCATCGTAGTCTGACATTGCAATAGGGCGAACAACTAGCATCAATATTCCCTCCAGATGCAAACAGGGCCTAATCATTAGGCCCCAGGCATTCGCCACACCCCCTCATCCTATGAGAGCGATGTGGCGATCAGCCGGCTTAAACCAGTGAAGCGATCGCTTTCTCCAGTCGTGCCAAGCCTTCTTCAATTTCTTGTTTTGTAATCACGAGTGATGGTGTAAAGCGCACGACATTCGCGCCAGCCACCAACACCATCAATCCTTGCTTGCCCGCCGCGACCAAGACGTCACGCGCACGGCCTTGCCATTCATCGTTGAGTGCCGCGCCCAGAAGCAAGCCCTGACCACGAACCTCTTTAAACAGCGAGTATTTATCATTAATTTTAGCTAAACCGTCGCGGAAAAGCGCTTCACGCTCTTTGACGCCCGCCAGGGTGTCAGGCTGACTGACGATATCAACCACCGCTTCCGCAACCGCACACGCCAGTGGGTTGCCGCCGTAAGTTGAACCGTGAGTGCCCACTTTGAGGTGCTCTGCCAGTTTGCTGGTCGTCAGCATTGCACCGATAGGGAAACCGCCACCAAGTGATTTTGCGGTGCTGAGAATATCCGGAGTCACCCCCAGCCCTTGGTAAGCATAGAACTGGCCAGTACGACCATTACCGGTTTGCACTTCATCAAAGATCAACAGCGCGTTGTGCTTGTCACACAGTTCACGCACTGCCTGAACAAACTCCGGCGTCGGAGGCACGATACCGCCTTCACCTTGTAATGGCTCCATCATTACGGCACAAGTACGATCCGAGATGTGGGCCTGAAGCGCCGCCACGTCATTGTATGGTAGGTGCGTTACGTCGCCTGGCTTCGGACCGAAACCGTCTGAGTACGCTTCCTGACCGCCGACGGTAACCGTGAAAAAGGTACGACCGTGGAAACCTTGTTTGAAGGCGATGATTTCTGATTTTTCCGGGCCAAACACATCCGCCGCGTATCGGCGGGCCAGTTTCAGCGCCGCTTCGTTGGCTTCAGCCCCGGAGTTGGCAAAGAAGACCTTTTCCGCAAAGCTGACTTCAGTCAGCTTTTTCGCCAGACGCAGCGCCGGCTCGTTGGTCATGACATTGCTCAGGTGCCACAGTTTATTGCCCTGTTCCGTCAATGCCTTCACCATCGCCGGGTGACAATGCCCCAGACAGCTCACAGCAATACCGCCAGCGAAATCGATGTATTCGTTACCATCCTGATCCCAGATGCGTGAACCTTCACCTTTAACCGGAATCATCTCCATTGGGTTATAACAAGGTACCATTACCTCATTAAACAAACCGCGTTCTACTTTATTTTCCAAAGTCATTACACATTCCCTCTTGATACCGCATGCCAAGCAGATCAGCGTGTTATCCATCAATTTCTTGAAAGCATATTTTGTGTTGCATTTAAGCTGCGGAAGCATTGTATTTACATTTAATTAACCATTTCAATAGTGATTTGTTCTTTTTCACGCCGCTTTCGCCCGTTATCAGTCACTATTCATGATTATTTATGCATCAACTCACCGCTTTTATGAAGCTTTTTTTCCGTCGCCCTGGCTCAGCAGACCAGCCAACTCAGTGATAGCGGGCGTTCAGGTGGGGACGCACTATGTGCGGCGAATAGATTTGCAGTGTTTATTCAGATGCAATTTTGATGAAAGAAATGTTAAGAAAAGTGATCGCGGTCAGAAAGACACCTGCCTCAGCGTGCCAGAAAATTGGCCAGAAGCTGATGGCCTTGCTCGGTTTTGATCGATTCAGGATGAAACTGGACCGCGTCAATTGGCAACGACACATGCTGGTAGCCCATGATTTCATCGACACGGCCATCGTCATGTTCCGTCCAGGCGGTCAGTTCAAAACAGTCCGGAAAACTGTGCCGTTCAACCACCAGCGAGTGATAACGGGTCACGGTCAGTGGATTATTGAGCCCGCGAAATACGCTGCGACCGGTATGACAAATCGGCGAGGTTTTTCCATGCATGACCTGACGTGCCCGCACTACCTTACCTCCAAACACCTGAGCAATGGCCTGATGACCCAGACAAACCCCCAGTATGGGCAGACGGCCAGCGAAGTGTTCAATCGCCGCCAGCGAGATGCCAGCTTCATTCGGCGTGCAGGGGCCGGGTGAAATCACCAGATGGGTTGGGTTTAAGGCGGCGATCCCGGCAATATCAATCTCATCGTTACGTACGACGCTCACCTCTGCCCCCAACTCACAGAAATACTGGTAGAGGTTGTACGTGAACGAGTCGTAGTTGTCGATAATCAGCAGCATAGTGAAAGTGATATCCATTATCTGATCCAGCCAGGTGCGGTATTGTGCTACAGCGAGACGGAAAGGCAAGCCCAAACTGGCGTGTGCCAGTGCAATTCTGCTGGCCGCGATACACGGCAACCGCCGTCATTTCACAAAAACATCAGTAACCACCTGAATATTCATGCCAAAAATGATACCTTGCTTCCTAATTATAACTAGATGATTTGCTAACTAATTGTCTGCCACCAACGTCGGGTAATCTAATGAAAAAAGCCATTCTATGCGCCACAGCCGGTCTGATCCTGGCTGGCTGTCAATCCACCATGGGCCACGTCCCAGCCATCACAGCGGATCAGGCTGTGGTCACCCAGGCCCAACAAGCACTGGAAAAATACGACGTTTTTATCAACGTGGACGACTCTGGCTTGATCACGTTTACGCGCACGCTGCCAATGGATTACGTCTGGGCACCGGTGGAAATCAAAAAAATCAGCCGCCAGGTTGCGTGCGATGACCTGCGTTTCTTTGTCGACCGTGGCATGGTGGTGAAAATGGTATTTGAAGGCCAGCGCGGACGCGTCGATTACTTTGATCAGCAGCGCTGTATCGACGAGTTTTGATCACTCACGCCGAGAAAAAACGAGCACCCAGTGCTCGTTTTTTGATTGCTTTCAATCCAGTCAGGCAGGGCTGGTTTGCCGCGGCCGGCTTTCCGTGGGCTGATTGTGCGCTTGCCAGGGGGAATTGACCGATATCGGCTGACGGACCACCACGCCTTCGCAGGTCCCGACAGCACTTGCGATCAAAGTGGTGTGATTGTTCACCAGTAGTACGTCCCCGCTTTGCAACGTCATCACATGATGCGCCGCCGAGCGATCGAGTGCCGGAGCCAGACTCGCCGTGACCGATTCCCTATCCAGATTCTGACCGGAGAACGATACCGCTGTGACCAGCGCCGGGCTCCAGCGCAGGCTCCAGCCATAGCGAGGAACGCGCATCACCAGCGGGTATGTCCGCGCCTCGGCGTAGGTGACCAGCGTCGTTTGCAAACTCGCACGCTGCGCACCATTGAGGCGCAGCGCCGCCAGCGAGGCATCCCACAACGCCACTTCCGCCCTCGTCTCGGTGCAGCAAAATGCCCATTCATCCGGCGTCGTGTCGCTGTACGAATAGTCACGCGCTGCATGGTCCGACGGCAGGCTGAGACCAAACCAGGCAGACTGCGCCTGCAGCGCCGAGGCAACATCCTTCTCAGGTAAGCACTCTACGTTAGGCGTCAACCACTGTTCGAGCTGGTCAGGCGTGGACAACGGGCGAGCCCCGCGCAGACGAACCACGGAAAACGCACGGGCCAACTGGCGAAGCTGAGCCTGTGGCAAGCGCGCCAGTGCGATCTCATCAGGCCATTCCAGTGTCAGGCCGAATTGCTCTGCCTGCAAGGTCGCACGAAGCGATCCAAGTAGCTGCGCGTCAGCAGCATCACTGACGTACAAACGTAGCAGGCACCAAAGTGTCCCCTGATACGTGACAGGCACAATGACCCCTTCCTGCTGACGATGTTGCTGCTGGGTATCGATCACAAACTCTCCACGCCGGGCGTCAAACAGTACGCTCGTGTGCCAAGGAGTTTTAAACGCCCGCTCTTCGAACAGAAACAACGAATATTTGTGCCCCTGCATCGGATGTTCATGAATGCTGAGCCGGATGGCGTGGCTGAAATACGCATTAAGGAAGTTATCCAGCGCCCGCCCTTGCACCATCATCCCCTTGGCCATCTCAGACAGACGCTCACGGCGCGCTTTGTGGCTCAGCGTCGCCAATACGTGTTTCTGATCCTGATGCATGAACTTTTTCAGCCCCAGATAGGTGCAGTGCATGGCATGGTCGTGTTGCTTGAGGCGGGCAAAATCCTGTTCGTAAGCCGGATCACCGAAACGCTGTTTTAAGCCACTGAAATACTGATATTCATTCAGGTCATCGAACGCGGGGAAGTGTTCAAAATTAATAATTTTCACACAGTCACTCGCGTTCATATTTTCCACCATATTACGTAAACCATCGGAATAACGATAATGATGCTCCAGATCGACATGAATATAATCGGAAAACGTATGATAGTCGGAAAAAATATAAAGCATGACGCCAGGAGAATATACCGACTGAATATCGCGAATAGCTTGAATAAATTTGCGTAACACCCGGTATTCACCCAGATCAGGCAGATGGCCCAATACTTTATCCAGATTATTCGTCTTACACGGAAAAGCAGGTAACAATAACGTAATGGGCTTACGCTGCGTGACACAATCACTAATTTGCATTTTCAGTGTTTGATAGCCGTGAAATGTCGCGTCGGTTTGTGCCAATAACTGATCCAATAAAATAAACGCAATGTTATCCACACATTGTTGCTGTTGATGATCAAGCATAGTGTTTCCTTGTAGAAAGCGAAGGCAGTTTGCACCGTGCCCTTCGCCATCGATTAAAGAGCAGGTAAACCAGACAGAAGTTTGGCGGCCTGGGCCAGAGGTGCCGATGCAGCAATGTAACCATCGGGCCGAATCAAAACAGCCAACCCTGCATAATAGGGACTGTCGCTCCAGTAATGATCAGCGATCGCCTGCGGGTAAACACGCAAACAGCGAACCTGTGGCGGCAACTCAGAAGGCAGTTCGGCGTCACCGCTCAGCAATAAGGTGAATGAGCGGTAATCCAGCCACTGATAAAGCCGGCAGGAGTGCTGCGGGCAATGCAACTCAAAGTCATACACCCGTGTGCCTTTCAGACCTTCGTCACCATAGCGGATGCCCATCCCGGTGATGTTGCCGGCACGCTGCTCCACGATGCGCACATAATCTTCAGCGTGAGTACCGCCAGCCGAATATTTGGTCGCACGCACCAACGCACCGGAACTGTCAATCACACTGCGCGCCACCGGCTGACGTTCGGCCTGATAACTGTCGAGTAACTCCGGAGCCGCCTGACCACGCAATACCATATTCAGCTTCCAGATCAGGTTAAACGCGTCCGCCAGACCGGTATTGAGCCCTTGTCCCCCGTTGACCGAATGGATGTGGCAGGCATCGCCCGCCAGAAAAACGTGTCGCTGATGATCGTAGCGGTCTGCCACCGACTCCTTGACGGAGAACTGCGAAAACCATTCGACCTGTGTAAAACGTAGCGAATGAGGGTGCATGGCGCGATTGATGCGGGCGATCACCTCTTGTTGAGTGAAGACTTCGGTATCCATGCGAATGTAGAAACGATCCAGTTTCCCTTCGCGCGGAATCCACGCCACATCCGAGGTTTCAGCCTGAAACACGATAATTTCCGGCACCTTAGAAAAGTCAGTTTCAATCTCACCATCGATCACGGCCCAGACAATTTGCGGCCGTTCAATTTGAAACGGAATCGCAAAGTGCTGTCGTACAAACGAACGTCCCCCATCCGCGCCAATCACGTAACGAGAGCGCAGACGTTCGCCGTTACTCAGTTGAGTCTCACAGCCCTGTTCGTCAAGCTCAATATCCAGCACACAGACACCACGCTGCACCGCCGCATGCTGTTCCAACGCCAGGCCATCGAGCAACTGCTCCAGATGTGCTTGTCCCAACATCAGAAAATGGGGATAAAAACAGCCCTGCAGCGCCGTCCACCAGTGTGATTGGCGCGAAACAAACTGCCCGTCGGCCCACACTGAACTGGTGTTGCACGGTTTGCCTTTCGGATAGAGCGGCGCAAACAAATCCACCATATCAAGCAGTTGCAATGTACGGGCATTGAGGGCGTCCGCACGCCCGACCTGCAGCGGACCATCGGATTTATCGATGATGGTTGACCGCAAGCCACAGCGCTGGGCCAGATAATGACACATCTGTCCGACCGGGCCGGCTCCAATGATCAGAATGTCGCTGTGATAGTCGCTCATCGGTAAGACTCCAGATTCGGGTTATCAAACGGCGGATCGCTCAGCACCTGAACGCGGCGGATATGACGCGGCGAGTGGGACAAAAAGCGCTCGCGGCCATGCAGTAAGGTAAAATTGTCGGTGATCACCACGTCGTCACCACACCACTCATGGGCATAGAAATGACGCGGATCGTACAGAGCCTGACGCAGGCTATGATGAAACTCAGCCAGTTGCTGCTCTTCAATGCCGCTAAAACGCACATCCGGCGGGTTGATCAGTTCGCCACGCTCAGCAAAATGCGGCTCTGCGTATCGGATCACCTCATACGCCCGGTAAGGATGCCGGGCTATCACCGCAGACACTGTATGACTGGAGTAAAATTCCATTTCACGTTGATAATGCCCGGTTACCCGTTGCCACAACGCACGTTCCTGCTCGGTCGCGTGCTGCAGCACTTTGGCGGTATGGGTGAAAGTCGTCCGTCCGCCCTGACCAGCGTGTGGAGCCTGCACACATTGAAAAATCTGGTACTCCGGTACCTGAGGCCGGAACATTCCGTCCCAGTGCAGCGGCATGTAACTGCTGTCAAAAATGTGATCAGCCGGCTGCGCTTGCTGGACGAGATCCAGCACCTTGCCAAACGGCCAGAGGCTGATCTCGCCCCACAGCTCACAATAATCGGCAAACTGCTCAGCTTGATCGAATGCTTTAAAACCGCGCAGCAATACCAGCTGATGCTCAATAAACAGTTCACGCAACAGCGAAATTGGCACCACGCTGACGGGTAGGCCTGCCTGGGCCGCCTCAATTTTGACGCCAAACGGACTGAGTTGGGTCACCTGATAATTCATCACCCGTTCCTTTTACACATCGTTATTAAAATAAAAGAACACCGTACTCATTATTTCCGAGCGATAAGGTCAAAAAACAACGAGAATATTTGCACAATATTGATATTCAGAAGATTGACATTGCTAAGTTGATAATTAATTCCAGTAGGTTTTAGGAATAAATATCCCAATACCACCATATTGAGGTGGCGATTTATTATTTGATGACTATTCATGGAAACCAAAATGGTTTATTTCCCTCTAAATAGCGCTGTCATTATTTGGTGAATATCAGGTGTTGGCTAGATAACAAAATAAGAACCGAAGGTTACCAAGAAGGGAACAATCACATGTTGAATGAGTTAAAGCGTATCGCCATCTTCAATAAAGTGGTCGAATGCGGCTCGTTTACTTCCGCCGGCGCGTCACTGGGCATGGCCAAATCTAAAGTCAGCGAGCAGGTCCGCTCTCTGGAAAGCCGCCTCAATGTGCGCCTGCTGCACCGCTCGACACGTAAAATCAGCCTGACCACCGAAGGGCACGCCTTTTATCAGCACAGTAATGGCCTGTTGCCTCTGGCCGAGCAGGCCGTGACCGCCATCCAGCATTTGTCCAGCGATGTCGCTGGCGTGATCCGGATCGGCACCACCATCGATGTAGGCAGTTATGTGCTGAGCCCGTTAATTTCCAGCTTTTCAACGCAGTACCCGAATGTGGTGTTCGACATTCAGCTCGATGACGGGTTGCAGGATCCGGTTGCCGCCCAGTTGGATGTGGTCATTCGTATGGGCGAACTGACGTCCAGCTCCATGGTCGGGCGCGAGCTGGCACCGTTTGAAATGGGCGTGTACGCCAGTCAGACATACCTGGCTGACGCCCCGCCGTTGACACAGTTAAAAGATCTGGAGCAGCACCCCTGGGTCACGCTAACCCGGCTGAATCTGCCGCAGGATCGACTGACACTGACCAACCCGCAAGGCCAGCGCTGTGAAATCCAAACTCGGCCGAAACACATCTGCAATGCCCCATTGGGCGCGATGTCAATGGTCCAGCAAGGCATGGGCGTAGGCTTGATTGCCAACTTCCTCGCTGATGAGATCAAGGATCCCAGTCTGGTGCGACTGTTTGAGGACTATCACCTCCCGGATGCCACCATGAACATTCTGTATCCCAGCCGTCGTCACCTGACGCCGCGAGTACGCCTGTTTATCGACTATTTGATCGATGCCATTCGCGCCTGAAGCAAAAACGCCCCGTCGTTTGACGGGGCGTGAATCAGAGCGAGAGTCCTAGCGGCGACGGCGCCACGCGGCCAATCCGAACAACGACATCAGCATGCCAAGGCCAAATGAGCCCCCCATGTTCAGCTCCAGGACTGCCGGATCATGATCCGAGGCACGGAAGTGATCCTGATACTTCGGCAGATCGCCTTTGTACTCGTTGTTGTAATCAAACAGCGTCGATTCCCCGCCGTTGATGTGCCAGTCTGTGGCATCGACAAACTTGCCCTGCAGACTCGGGCTGATTAACAGGTGATCCAACGCCCCGACTTCGTCGTTAAACGAGTAGCTCCAACTGTCGGGATGCTGCATTGCCACGGCATTGATGTAGCCGTAGCTCTTGGTGATCAACGCCCCCTGGTCACCAAACTGAGGTTGACCATTGATGAAGGTGTTGCGCGCAGCTTTGATCGATTTTCCGTATTTCTCCGGGCTGTAATCCGTCAGTACCAGCATCGGATCTTCCATGCAGTATGAGTTCATGTCACCCAGAATGACTTTGTGACCGTCGATCTGCTCGAGTGCTTCTCCCAGCGCCACTGCCGCGGCAACACGAAAATTCTCACAAGATCCCTGTTTGTCGGCATCCAGTCCGCCCTGGCCCCCCTGCTCAATCGGTGCGGCGTCTTCCCAACATTTCGAGCCTTTGGATTTCAGGTGGTTGATCGCTACCGTGATGGTCTCGTTGGTGCCTTTGACTTTAAACGTCGGCGCCAGGGTATCACGCTGATAGTTCTTACCGTCTTCGATCACCTTACCGTCTTCATCCAGCACTTCCGGTGCCTGCTGGCTTGGCATTGGGATCACGCGGGTTTGTTTCAGCTTGACCACTTTTGGTCGGTAGATCACACCCGTGGTGATGACGTCAGTTCCGATGGTATCGTTCTGATCGGCTTTGCCGTCACCGTTAGTATCCAGCGCTGCGACGGCATAGCGGCGGTGTTTGTCGTCGATGCGCTGATTGAGCTGATCCACCAACTGACGAATGGCTCCGCCTTCACCAAAACCGTTGTTTTCGATTTCCATCAGGCCAATAATGTCAGCATCCAGACGCAAAATGGCGTTGACGATTTTCGCCTGTTGCAGTTCAAACTCTTCGTAGTTGTTCGCACCACGGTTACCACCGTGCGGGTTGGCGTCACCACCAAACGGCGAATTGAAGTAGTTGAGTACATTGAACGTCGCGATGCGCAGATCGCCTTCGTACATGTCTGGCTTCTCTGTGCGTGGATCGTTGCGTACAAAATTGTCCTGACTTAATGGCTGAGTCGCGATCAGGCGGTACTCACCATAGCTGTAGCTCAGTACGCCTTCCAGACCAACTAAGGTATCGTCGATGCGGATGTAATCCTCGGTTGACCCATTCTGATCCACATCGGTACGACCAAAGTCCGGGTAGTAAGGCACTTCGCCGTCTTTGGCTTTCTGATCAGATTCCACAAACAGACGGCGCTGTGCGTTTTCCAGACTCTGTTGCTGCGCCTGCTCGGAGCCGGCGGCAAACATTTGGTTTGGCTGCATATTGATGCGACCCTGTGCCAGCACCATATTGTTGCGACGTGCGTCATAGTCGTAACCAAACGTACGGGTCACGCGCATGTCGAGATCCGCCGATGTCTTCACCAACATGCCTTCGTAACGTTCCAGGGTCTGGTCAAAATTGGCATCCGACGGCAGAATCACAATCTCATGCGCCGTTGGCGCCGGCTGCTCATCCTGCTTCACCCACTGGTTATTTTCCGCTTTGAGCTGCGTCAGGTTGTAGTATTCCTGGACTTTCCCTTTCACGCACACCACATCGCCCGCCTTCAGGCTGGAGCTGGTTTGATTCGTGTGGACAAACAGGCCTTCGGAGGTCTGCGGATTGTAATCGTCTTCCAGAGACTGCAGATAGAAGCCTTTCGTCAGCCCGGTGGTCACGGCACTGACCACACCTTTGACATAGAAATCTTCGTCGGTGATGTACGGGTAGCCACTGATGAACGGAGAGGTATCGCCTTCACCCTGAATGGTTTGAATCGCGGTAAACTGGGGCTCAGAGCCATCGTCCATCACACAGGCAAATGCCGCTGGTGGCTCGCTGCCATCCAGACTGCCAAGTCCTTCCAGGCTGTCTTTGGCCAGACTGGACCATTGAGCTGGCTGGAAAGTCGCAGACGGGGTCATGCTGTCAGTGTTACGCACCAGCGTCACATCTTTGCCCCAGTCAACGTCGCCCATGTCACCCAGCACATCATGCACACTGCCATCTTGATTCAGCAGGGCCACCGGATCGTCACCGTTGAAACTGACAACCGAATCATTGGTGTCATCGCTCAGTGCCAGAATGTCACTGCTGGCCTGAGAATTGGCGATCACCAGTACACTGTGGGCCTGTAGCACTTTGCCTTGCAGCGACATGATGTCATCCCAGCTCCCACCGCCGTTACGCGATTTTGCCAGACGGTACCCATCCAAACTGACGGCCTCATCGCCGGTGTTGGCAATTTCAATCGCCTTGTTGTAACTGCCACCTTCAACGTATTGTGAGAGAAGGATATCCGCTGCTGCCGGCATGGCCAGCGTGCTGCTTACCGCCGTGGCGACCAGCGATAACGCGATGTTTCGTTTCATTAATCTGCACCTCAAATGGTTTCCATGTTCCTGAAGAATGAGAAACTGTGTGTTAAGTCACTATGAAATTGAGTAATTACGTAAAAACCATGAGCAGTGTTGATGATTTTTATGAAACTAAAAGTAACATTCAGTTACAGCGAGAGGTTTATCTCATAAATAGTGTGAATATTTGGATCACAGTCATATTTTCAACATCAGACGTTGCTGTTTTTCTAACAGATTGGATTTACTAACAAAACAATCAACATTTCATTGAAAAAATATCGCGGCCAAAAAAAAAGCCCCGCCGAATGGCGAGGCTTGTCCAAACCGGAATCACAGACGGTTAAGGGCGAGGAACAAAACCCACCACTTCGTACGCCTGTTTCAGGGTTTGCGCTGCGCGAGCTGAGGCTTTTTCTGCCCCGTCACGCATCACGCTGTTGAGGAAGTCACGGTCTTCACGAATACGGTGATACTCGGACTGCACGGGTTCCAGCATGGCCACCAACGCTTCACCGACGTCTTTCTTAAACGGCCCATACATTTCCACACCCTGGTACTGAGCTTCAATTTCAGCAAACGTTTTGCCAGTCGCCGCAGAATACAGACCCATCAGGTTAGAAATGCCCGCCTTGTTGTCCACGTCATGCGCAATACGCGGTGGGGTTTCCGTGTCGGTCTGAGCCTTGTTGATCTTCTTGAGGATCGACTTCGGCTCTTCCAGCAAGGTGATGACGTTCTTGCGGTTATCATCCGACTTGGACATCTTCTTCGTCGCATCCTGCAGGCTCATGACGCGCGCATTCACTTGCGGGATGTACGGCTCCGGAATGGTGAAGATAGGCTGCTCAGGGCTGTAGATATTATTGAATCGGGTCGCGATATCACGCGCCAGTTCCAGATGTTGCTTCTGGTCACTGCCGACCGGCACCTGGTTGGCACCGTACAACAGAATGTCTGCCGCCATCAGTACCGGGTAATCGTACAGGCCAACGTTGACATCGTTGGCGTAACGTTGAGACTTGTCTTTGAACTGCGTCATGCGGTTCAGTTCACCCATCTGGGTGTAACAGTTAAGAAGCCAACCCAGTTGAGCATGCTCAGGTACGTGTGACTGAACAAAAAGCGTGCTCTTCTTAGGGTCAACACCAACCGCCAGACAGATCGCCAGTGCGTCCAGCGTCGCTTCGTGCAGCGCTTTCGGATCCTGACGGACCGTAATCGCATGCAGATCCACCACGCAGTACTGACAGTCGTAATCGTCCTGCATCTGTTGCCATTGACGTAGAGCACCCAGGTAGTTACCGATACTTAGTTCACCTGACGGTTGAACACCACTCAATACAATGGGTTTGCTCATGGAATAGTTCCTTTGACTTCTTAATACCAGGGTTCAAAAAATGAAAAACCGTGCCCGCTGTCGCTGCACGGTTTAAGCAGTGTACTCATTGATGAGTATTTTGCTAGATCTTTTCCGCCAATTCGGCCGAAACGAGAACAACATCGAGTAACTGGGCAATGTTGTCGGCGACGTAGTCTGGACCGGCATTGGCGATAGGCTCACCATGGTTATACCCATAGGTCAGTCCAAACGAATGACAGCCGGCGTTTTTTGCCGCCAGAATGTCGTTTTTCGAATCCCCCACCATCAGCATCTGCTCGACGCGGATCTGATGTTTGTCGATCAGCCATTGCAGGGCAATCGGGTTGGGTTTTTTCTCAGCAAACGCATCTCCGCCGAGCACGTCCACAAAGAAGGAATCGATACCGTGTTGCGTCAGGATCTCCGGTACAAACTGGGACGGTTTGTTGGTCACCAGCGCCAGCACAAACCCGGCATCACGCAACTCTTGCAGTGTCGCTTTGACATTCGGGTACAGGTGACTCAGCTTGTGATGCGTCTGGGCATAAAACGCATCAAACAGTGTCCGAGCCTCTGCCAGCAAAGACGGCGACAACGCCGGATCCACCGTCATACTCTGACTCAGCGCACGGCCAATCAATACGTCCGCACCGTTGCCAACGTAGTCACGCACCTGCGTTTCGCTGACGGCGGGATAACCAAGTTGACGTACCGCCTGATCAGCGGCCACGGCCAGATCCGGCACGCTATCGAGCAAGGTGCCATCCAAATCAAACGCAATCAGCTTAATGTCATTCAAATTCAAAACCGTATCCTGTTTCAGGGTTATTGTACTTTTTCAGGGTTATTGTACTTCGGCCAGTTCAGCGCGCATTTGATCAATCACTTGCTGATAATCCGGCTGGCCAAAAATCGCCGAGCCGGCAACAAACATGTCTGCACCAGCCTGAGCAATTTCGCGAATGTTGTCGACTTTCACTCCCCCGTCGATTTCCAGGCGGATATCGCGTCCGGACTGATCGATCAGTTGTCGTACCGCGCGCAGTTTATCCAGCGTATGGGGAATGAACGACTGACCACCAAAGCCAGGGTTGACCGACATCAACAGGATCATGTCGACTTTGTCCATGATGAACTCCAGTTGCGACAAGGGTGTCGCTGGGTTGAGTACCACGCCAGCCTGACAACCGTGCTCTTTGATCAACTGCAGCGTGCGGTCGACGTGTTCCGAAGCTTCAACGTGAAAGGTAATCATCGACGCGCCGGCTTTGGCAAAATCCGGGATGATGCGATCAACCGGTTTCACCATCAGATGCACATCGATCGGTGCCGTAATGCCATAGTCGCGCAGCGCTTTACACACTGGTGCACCAAAAGTCAGGTTCGGTACGTAATGGTTATCCATAACATCAAAGTGCACCACGTCGGCGCCAGCCGCCAACACCTTCTCTACGTCTTCACCAAGACGGGCAAAATCCGCTGACAGAATCGATGGAGCAATAAGAAAATCTTTCATACCTGACCTCTGGGCAATTGGGAAGAATGCAATCGATGGCTGCAATTCTACCCAACCGGGCACAGAGATCCTAGAAGCGGAGTGAATTATTCCTGGTTATCGTCGGCGGGTTTGAACAAGGCGAGTAACTCATCGACCTTATTGCGCCCGGCGCCATTACGGCTGATGGTGCGTTTGACTTTGACCACGTTCAGTTGCGCGCCATGGTATAAACGGCGCGTCAGCGTAGTATCGTGATTGGAGATCAATACTGGAATGCCACGCTCTGTGGCGGCCTTTTCTGCCACATCCGCCAAAGCGGCCTGATCATCCAGCGTAAAGCCGTTGCCAGCGTAAGAGGTGAAATTGGCGGTCGTCGACAGCGGCGCATACGGCGGATCGCAGTACACGACACTGCCTTTGCGTGCGCGCTTAAAGGTATCGGTATAGCTTTCACAGACAAACGTCGCCTTGCGGGCTTTGTCGGCAAAAAACTCCAGCTCTTGTTGAGGGAAGTAAGGTTTTTTATACGAGCCGAACGGGACATTGAAGCCGCCTTTTTTGTTGTAACGGCACAAGCCGTTAAAACCAAAGCGGTTCATATACAAGAACGCCAGTGAACGGAACATCACGTCATCGGATTGATTGAACTCAGCCCGGATCGACAGGTACGCCTCTTTGCGGTTGTTGTCAGGCGTAAACCAGCGCTGCGCTTCCGAGATGTATTCCTGAGGACGCTCTTTGAGCAAATTATAGAGATTGATCAGATCCGGATTGATGTCCGCCAGTAAATAATGATCGTAGTTGGTATTAAGAAACACCGAGCCCGCTCCCACAAACGGTTCAACCAGTTTACGAGCATCCGGGAGGTGGCGCTGAATATCTTCGACTAGACCATATTTTCCACCTGCCCATTTCAGGAAGGCTCGCTGCTTCTTCATCTACTGCTCTATCTATCAACCGCAAAAATAAGGCTGCGGAATGTAACATATTTTCAGGTGAATCTCAGGCTATTTTGCACGTTCGATCTCGCGCTGTACCTGACGAATGGATTTTGCCCAGGGCTCAAGCTGTTGCAATGCGTCCGGTAATGTCGCCACCGCATCACGGGCCAGTTGGATAGTCGGATAGTTCTGGTAGGTAACAATATACCAGTCCTGACCGCTACGTACCGTCGGGTAGACCCGCACTTTTCCGGCCAGCTGATACTGATCGATAAACTGCTGTACCTCTTGCAGACTGGTGACCGCCGCCAGTTGCAAAGTGTAACTGCGCGGTGAAAACGCCATCAGTTCTTCACGGGCAAATGAGAATTGCACTGCGGCTGGAGATGCAGCCGGCGCAGGCGGAGATGCTGTGGTGTCTGGATCCGGAGTCTGGCGGACTGGCGTGTCAGCTGAGAGTTTATCTTGCACTTTGCCGTCTTCGGCCGTGTCTTGGGCCACCGCTGGTGTCTTATTCGTGGCCTTTGAGCTGGTTTTACCTTCCAGTAGCGCGTCCACCACATCCGATGTGATCACCACCCGTTGCTGCTTGCTGTCGGCTTCACCGACCGAAGCTGTGGTATCAATCACATCCGGCGGCAGCGCCGCTGAATCGTCGTCCGCACCGGAGGCGGGCAGTTCACTCACATCGCCAGAAGTGGCTGTACCATCCTGCGGCAGTGTCGGTATCACAGTCTGTTCGCCGCCGGCGGTCAACTGCTCAATGCGCTCACCCGGCCCCGGCTGACTCATCATCCACCAGTAGCCGCCGCCAAGCAGAAGCAACAAGATCAGCACCAGCAGCGCAATTCGTACTGGAGAGCCGACGATGGAACGAATAATGATGCGTTTTTCAGCCTTCTGTTCACTGAGTGCCATAATCTCCCCCGGCGTGAGCGTCACTTTACGATACGCATGGCGCACCTGGCGTTCCATGTCATCTTCAACATAGCGCATCACCAGCTGTTCAAAAAACCGATCAGCCTCATTTTGCGAGAATGACTCAATTTCAATGTCGATCGGCCGGATATCCTGCCCGTCACTGAGTCGTTCCAGCAACCTATCGAGACTGCCGCTCTGACTGAACAGCACCACGCTGATGTTCCAGGCTGGTTGTTGCTGAGCGCGTTGCACTAATCGCCACAGCTCAGAAATCAGACCTTCACTCAACAGATGGGCGTCATCGACCACGATGACCAGATCGCAACTTTCGCCATCCAGCATGCGCGTGAGGCTGTCAATCAGGCTGTCCTGAGGATTGAACGTACCACCGGACACGACTTGAGACAGCAAGGTAGAACGACGCTGATGGTCATCCTGACTCGGGTGACACAGCAACAATGACTGATCTTTGTCGCTGACCCAAGCTTCCAGATAACGTTGCGCCAGCCAGGATTTACCTGCCCCGGCGACGCCGGAGACATTCACCAGATTGGAACCAAACTCGGTCAGCAACCGCAGTCGCTCAAGCACTTGCGTTTGTGAGTCCAATTCCAGTACACGTAATTCATGAGACAAACTCATTGCGGCCGTCCTACCCGTTCAGCTATCTGCTATACCGTTGATTTTAGAAAGATAAGTATTCAGGCTATACCAAATCGCGACAGGAGTCGATCGCTTGTTCGATCACGGCTTCCGGTACCCCTTTGACCACGTCGGCGGTGCCGATACTGGTCGGCAAAACCAGACGCAACTCACCAGAGAGTACTTTCTTGTCGCGCATCATGTGTTGGAGGAAATCCGTGAATGTCATGCTTGGTGGTGTGTGCACCGGCAGGTTGGCACGACGCAGCAACGCCACGATTCGCTCCAAATCGACATCATCAATCATTCCCTGCAGTTGCGCAGTTTTGGCAGCCATGGCCATGCCTGAGGACACCGCTTCACCGTGCAGCCAGTTGCCGTAGCCCAGCTCCGCTTCGATGGCGTGGCCAAACGTGTGACCGAGATTCAGCAGCGCGCGAATGCCCGATTCTTTTTCATCTTGTGCCACCACTTCGGCTTTAATTTGGCAGCAACGGGCAATAGCGTAGGTCAGGGCTTGCTCGTCCAGTGCATACAGCTTATCCAGGTTGGTTTCCAGCCAGGTAAAGAAATCCGCATCGTAGATGATGCCGTATTTGATCACTTCGGCCATACCGGCAGCAAACTCTCTCGCTGGCAAGGTTTTGAGGCAGTCGGTGTCAATGATGACGGCTTTCGGCTGATAAAACGCGCCGATCATGTTCTTACCGAGCGGATGATTCACGGCCGTTTTGCCGCCCACGGACGAATCCACCTGGGACAGTAAGGTGGTCGGGATCTGAATAAAATCCACACCGCGTTGATAGCAGGCAGCAGCGAATCCGACCAGATCGCCGATCACACCGCCCCCCAGGGCCACGATGACGACATCACGACTGACATTGCCTTCGAGCAAAAAGCTCATCACCTGGTTAAAAGTATCCAGAGTTTTGTATTGCTCACCATCGGGCAGCGTCAGCAGCGTGGCGTCACAACCGCGTTGTTCGAGCAAACTCAGAATAGTGTCAGCGTACAAAGGGGCGACCGTTTCATTGCTGATGACGACGACTTTTTGCTGCGCTGATAAGAGAGAAAGGTGGGCCGGATCATTGAATAATCCGGCACCAATTGAGATTGGGTAGCTACGCTCATCTAAACTGACCGTAATCCGTTCCATGGTAATCACTCCAAGGCTAAATAAAACGACTTAACGTTCTTCTAGCATTTTTACGATCTGGTTGGCTACCACTTTTGCACTTTGATCGTCCGTACGGACCGTGTAATCTGCGATTTCTTCGTACAGAGGGTTACGCTCTTCAGCCAGAGACTCCAGTACTTCACGCGGGTTGTCAGTTTGCAGTAGAGGTCGCTTCTTGTCGCGGTTGGTGCGTGCAAGCTGCTTCTCGATTGTTGTTTCCAAATAAACAACGATGCCACGGGCAGACAGACGGTTACGGTTCTCTTTGCTCTTGATTGAGCCACCACCGGTAGCCAGAACAATACCTTGTTCTTCGGTCAGATCATTGATCACCGCTTCCTCACGTTTACGGAAGCCTTCTTCACCTTCAACGTCAAATACCCATGCGATATCGGCACCTGTACGTTCTTCAATCACAGTATCTGAATCAACAAACTCCATATGCAGTTGTTGAGCTAGGTGTCTACCTATTGTGCTTTTGCCGGCGCCCATTGGGCCAACAAGGAAAATATTGCGTTTCTCAGCCATGTTTAGCAGTAATTTACAACGTTAATTCAATGACATCGCCACAAGAGACATCAGGCAGTCGCCTGCGATAGGAATGCTTGTGGCACCTATTCCTCACCGATAATTCGTGATAAGACCCGAAATTATCTAGATAAGGTGCCCCTAATGCAAATTTATTTTTCTCTCATCGCTGTTGGGCCGATCCGGCACCACACGCGGAGTGACAAAAATCAGCAGCTCACTTTTACCTAACTGCTCATAACTGCGGCGGAACAGCGCCCCGAGCAGTGGCAGATCACCCAGCAGTGGCACCTTGTCAGTAGTGTTGATGATGTTGTGCTGGAAAATACCGCCCAGCACCACGGTTTCGCCGTTGTTGACCAATACCTGAGTGCCAATCCGCTGGGTGTTGATCGCCACGGCTTCCCCTGTCCCGGTTTTGACCACTTCCCCGGGGCGGTCCTGCGTGACATTCAAATCCAGTATTAAACGGTTATCCGGTGTGATTTGCGGCGTCACTTTAAGACTCAGTACCGCTTTTTTAAACGCCACCGACGTCGCCCCGCTGGAGGTGGATTCCAGATAGGGGATCTCGGTGCCCTGTTCGATGTACGCCGCCTGTTTGTTGGTGGTGATCAGCCTCGGACTGGAAATGATTTCCGCTTTGGACTCGCGCTGCAGCGCCGACAGTTCCAGATCGAGCAGCAGATCCGAACCGAGCTTGGCAACCTGAAATGCGATCGACGACGCTCCCGGAGAACTGGCGGCGAGATTGACGTTAAGAAAATCATCCACCGGTAACTGCTCGACATCTGCCAGACCCGCCTGGAACCAATTGCTCTCGATACTGGCACCGACACTGGTGTCACCATGTGTGGTATTGAAGCCCCAGCGAACCCCCAGTTCATCGAGATTACCTTCACTGATACTGACAATACGCGCTTCAATTTGTACCTGTTTGACCGGCACATCCAGTGCCGCCACCATCTGCCGGATCTCCCTCAACAACAGGGGGGATTCACGGATCAGCAACGCATTAGTCCGTTGGTCCACCGAGATCGCGCCTTGCTCCGACAACATACTGAAGGCACCATCACCCCCCAACATCTTTGCCACATCGACGGCGTTGGCAAAACGAACCGGTATGATGGCCGACTGCAGCTCCCCGGCCCTTTGCGCCTGACGCTGATGCTGAGCCCGCGACTCCAGTTCCGCCAGTGGCGCTACCAACACCACATTGCCCTCAACCTGCTTCCCCAAGCCTTTGACCTGTAAGATGGTGTCTAAAATCTGCTGCCAGGGAACCCCGTCCAGACGCAGAGTCAAATTACCGCTGACCGAATCAGCGACCACCAGATTGAATTGGTTGTAGTCGGCAATCAGCTGCAACACACTGCGTACCGGGATGTCCTGGAAGTTGATCGACATAGGCTGGCCACGTGCAGCAAAACGCGCTTCCTGAGGCGACGTGTGACGCGCAGCAACCGTCATCACCAAACGCGCGCCATCGAGTCGATAGTCGTATTCAAACGCCCCATCAATCGCCAGTTGCAACATCGCCCCATCGGCAGTTCGGCTTATCTTTATGCGTGAGACAGGTGTCGCGAAATCGGTCACATCCAGGATCGCCAGTTGCGCATCATCAACCTGAGTGTGCAATAGCTCCACCAGCAGCCCGCTTTCAACTCGCCGGACATCCAGCACCACTGTTTCAGACGACAGCACCGCCACAATGTTGGCTTGTTGCGACTCTCCAAGGCCAAAATCGACGCTCAGCAATTGATTCATAGGGGCGGCCATTACTGACAAACTGAGCAGCGCGTGCAGCAGAGCACACCATAAATAGAAGGTCGGTGAGCCGTGGGGACGTAACAATCCGTGTTTCATAATTCCTTTCCGTCGTCGTTTATTGCATCGTCAGCGTGACTGGGTGGCGGGTCCAGCATCCGTCTCCGTCGGGGAGAATCTCTTCTACCACCAGTTGGTGATCAGACACCTCCAGTACCTGACCGGCCGCAGTGCCCAGCCACTCTCCCGGCGATACAGATTCAACCCGGCCTTGTGGCGTTGCAACCAACGCCCGGATGGCTCTCCCTTTGCCCATGGTGCCGGTTAAGCGCAGTGATGCGAGTGCCACACCAGCCAGTCGCACAGGCACACTGCTCGCGGGCGGCACCACACCACAACGGGCTGCAGGCTTGTCGGTTGTTGGCACCACCACATCCTGCGGCAGAGCGAACGGCGAGCGCGCCGCTGATTGGCGATAGACCGCCGTTGGAACGCCACTATCCAACACGTCAGGGGCGATGGAGGCAGCAGGGTCTGCGGGCACTGTCCAGTTCGGCAACGCCTGCTGATTCGCACGGCACCCACACAGCAATGTGACCCACAGCAGCACACGCATGACGTTAGTCATTCGGCTTTCCCTCAGGTTGATACTGATAAGTAACGGCGCGCGCCCGCACCTGCAGTTGCTCACTGTCCGGCGTGACCCTTTGCCAGCGCAATTCATCGAAATGGATCAATCTTGGCAACGCCGCAATGGCGGCCACAAAGCGGCCGATATCGTGATACTCACCCTTCCATTCCAGATTCAGCGGCAGGCGATACAGATCGCCCTGTCGCTGACGCGCACCCCAATCGATGCGGCTGATCGTCAGTTGGTGCTGCACACCCGCCTGATTTACCGCCGCCAGCAAACTGGCCAGCTCCTGCTCGGCAGGTAACGCGCGCAACTGCGCGTCAAACGCTTGCTGGGCTTGACGCAATTGCCGTTGCTGAGCCGGAAGCTGCGCCACCTGCAACGCCGTCCGTTCAAGGTACTCACTGAGCTCGCTCTCCTGCTGACGCAGTTGATGCAGTGTCGTTAGCTTGGGAGATAAGTAAAATTGATAACCAAGCAGTTGCATCAACAAGAGCCCGGCGACCAACGCCCCGCCCTGCGCGATACGCGGCCACTCCGCCATATCCGTCAGTTCCAGAGCTCGCCACTCAGTCATTCTCATTCACCAAAGGCGCCTCTTCGAGCAAAGAAAAAGACAACTCAAATTGCGCAAAAGGCCGTTCAAAGCGTGCGACTCCCTGGATCACTGAGTGCATATTGATGCCACTCACTTGCCTGGCTTGCTCAAGATTGGCCAGCAGACGAGTCAACGTCGCGGTGTTATCACCGACCCCGCTCAGACGCACCCGCTGGCCATTGAGCGTCAACGTATCCAGATACACGCCGTCCGGGATCCACCCGGGTAACGCATTGAGCAGATTTGTGGTCCGGTTACGCTTCGTCTGTATGGCGGTCAGGATCGCCTGACGCTGCGCCAGCGCGTTGAATTTCTCACGGGTATCAAGCCATTGATGGTGGTGACGGGCCAGCACTTCCTGTTGCTGATGCAACAGGGTCATCCGACGTTGCTGATGCTGCTGTTGGGTTTCGAGGTAAGCGCCCCCCAAACGTAAGGCAATGCCGCTTAACAGCGCCATCACTAGCGCCATGAGATAAAAGCGGCGCCGGTAGCGGGCCTGCTCGAACTCTCGCCAGGGGAACAGATTGATGTCATGCACCATAGCGAGACTCCTGCCAGTGTAATGCGCGCAGCGCAATACCAAGCGCGCCCGCAAAAGAAGCGCCACCTTGTGGAATTTGTTCCAGTAACGGCCAGGGCGACTCAAGCTGACAAGGCAGTGCCAACGCGGCAGACAAACGCGGCGCCATACTCTGCGCGCCCCCGCCAGTCAGCACAAGGCACTGAACACTCTCCTCACCGTGAACCGAGCGGCACATCTGAATATCACGCCGAAGCTGACAGATCAGTTGCTCCGGGTCCAACCGCGGAGTGTCTCCGGCCGGGCGATGCTCCAGCGTCTTGTAAAATGCCGGCTGAGTGACAAAATTACGCCCTATCAATGTACGCGTTAAACCAACATCCACCAGCAACGCGTTGCGCTCGCCCAGCGCAGGAGTCTGCTGCCAGAGTTGCAACAGAGCCTGTGCATCCGTCGTCATGTACAACGGACGCAAACCGGCCCGTTTGAGCACCCGTGTCCACTGTTCGACCAGCTCACGTTTGGTGGCATACACCTGATAACGCAGCTCAACAGACGAAACGGGCACAAAATCCAGACTCAGCTCTTGCGCCGGAAACGCCGATTGGCGGACAAATGCCTCACTGACCGCCAAGGCTTCCTCGTCCGCAGCAGGGGCGCTATCTAGTTGTAAAGTTTTGGTTATTACCACATTGTCGGGGACAGATATCGCGACTTTGCCATTAAACCAAGGCAATCCCTTCCTTAGTTCTTTGAGTTTCTTTACAATTTCCTGATAATTTAACTTGTGGTTATCAGAGAATATGGCGTTCGTTACTGCCACCTCATGATAACCAACCAATACGTGTGCTCCGCACACAGGTTTGATCACCACAGCTTTAAGACTGTGATGACCGATATCAATGCCAGTAACTAGTGATTTACCCATACAGCTTAGCTCCAGTGACTATGCTTAGCTCAGAACGCTTTAGTTGGTGGTTTAACAACACGACGAAATTTTTGAGCTAAGTTTTTAGCTTAGAGTACAAGGGTTTGCATATACGCAGCCTAAACTAATCAGGGATTATCCGGTGAAGTTCATAAAGCGATTGTTCATTTTTATATTGATTTGCACGATTCTTGGAGTCGGTACAATTTTTGGTTTTTACCTGTACGTAAAACCAGAATTGCCAGACATCGCGACGCTCAAAGACGTCAAACTCGAGACTCCGATGCAAGTCTTCAGCGAAGACGGGAAGCTGATTTCACAGTTTGGTGAAAAACGTCGAATTCCGGTCACCTACGACGAAATTCCGCAGCATCTGATCGAAGCGCTGATTGCGACCGAAGACAGCCGTTTCTATGAGCACCCGGGTGTGGATCCGATTGGTATTGCTCGTGCCGCGTTCGTGGTCGCCCTGTCCGGCCATGCTAAACAAGGGGCGAGTACCATCACCCAACAATTGGCTCGTAACTTCTTCCTCACCAACGAAAAAAGCATCATGCGTAAAGTCAAAGAGATCTTTATCGCCGTGCACATTGAACAGTTGCTGAGCAAGCAGGAAATCATAGAGCTGTACGTCAATAAGATTTTCCTCGGTTACCGCTCTTACGGATTCGGTGCCGCAGCGCGGGTCTACTTTGGGAAAGACCTCAAAGATCTGAGCCTGAACGAAATTGCCGTTCTGGCCGGTATGCCGAAAGCGCCGTCGACCATGAACCCGCTGTATTCGATCGAGCGGGCGACCTCGCGCCGCAATGTCGTACTGATGCGTATGCTGGATGAAAAATACATCACGCAACAGGAATACGATCAGGCGCATTCTGAGCCCGTTGTGGCCAGCTACCATGGCGCGCAGATTCAATTGCATGCGCCGTATGCCGCAGAGATGGCCCGGGCCTGGGCGATTGCACAGTACGGCGAAGACGCCTACACCTCGGGCATGAAGATCTTTACGACCATCGATTCTAAGCTGCAGGAAGCGGCCAACCGTGCCGCGATCGACAACCTGCTGGGGTACGATGAACGTCATGGTTACCGCGGCGCTGAAAAAGTGCTTTGGAAAGACGGCGAAACAGCCTGGACAGTCAAACAGATCGACGCCGAGCTGGACAACGTACCGACGTATGGCCAACTGATCCCGGCAGTGGTGACTAACGTTGACGGTAAGAGTGCCACCGTCGAAGTCAAAAACCGCGGAGCGCAGACTCTGCAATGGGATGAGATCGACTGGGCAAGAAAGTTCATCAATGACAATCGTCAGGGCTCAGCCCCGAATAATGCCAGCGATATACTGAACGTCGGCGAACAGATCTGGGTACGCCAGGTCAGTCAGGCAGCAGAAAAAGAGGGGGAGCCCGCTCGTCAGGTATGGCGTTTAAGCCAGGTACCAAGTGCTCAAACTGCATTTGTCGCCGTTAATCCGGACAACGGCGCTGTGCTGGCAATGGTGGGCGGATTTAACTACGTACACAATAAGTTTAACCGTGTGACCATGTCAGTGCGTCAGGTGGGATCCGGTATCAAGCCGTTCATTTACTCCGCCGCGCTCGACCATGGCATGACCCTCGCGACGCTGATCAATGATGCGCCAATCAACAAATGGGACAAGAGTCAGGGCACCGCGTGGCGTCCGAAGAACTCACCACCAACCTACGTCGGCCCTACCCGCCTTCGCGTTGGTCTGGCTCAGTCGAAAAACGTCATGGCTGTGCGTGTACTGCGCGCCGTCGGACTGGATGAAACCCGGAATTACCTGCCCCGCTTTGGCTTTGACATCAACCAGGTGCCACACTCTGAGACCATCGCTCTGGGGGCTGGCAGCCTAACACCAATGAAACTGGCGCAGGGTTACTCAGTCTTCGCCAATGGCGGTTACTATATCGAACCTTTTGTCATCAAGCGTGCCGAAGGGCCGTTTGGTGATGAGCTGTTCAAGGCTACGCCGAAAACCATCTGTCGTCAGGACTGTCCTCAAGAGCCACAACCGACCGCAGCCAATGAGTTTGCTGAGCACGACGTCACTGAGACCACCGAAAGCAGCGAGACTCCATCATATGCACCTCAGGTGATCTCCTCTCAGACGGCCTTCCTGGTACGAGAAATGATGTACAGCAACATTTGGGGTGGTGGCAGCTGGCGCGACGGCACGGGTTGGAATGGCACCGGCTGGCGGGCTCAGAAACTGGAACGTCGCGATATCGGCGGTAAAACCGGTACCACCAACGATTCCAAAGACGCCTGGTACAACGGTTACGCGCCGGGGATCGTTGCCATTGCCTGGGTCGGCTTTGACGATCACAACCGCAACCTGGGACGCACCACACCGAACCGCAACTTAGGCAAAGGACAAATTTCCGGCGCCGAAGCCGGGGCGAAAACCGCCCAGCCAGCCTGGATTGAGTTCATGCGCACCGCGCTTAACGGCGTACCACAGCAAGACAAAGCGATCCCGGCCAATATCGTTCGGGTACGCATTGATCGCGACAGCGGTATGCTGACCAATAAGACTGATGGCAGTTCAATGTTTGAGTATTTCGAAAACGGCACCGAGCCGAAAGAGTACATCAGCGACAGCTTCAGCGACAGCATCTACAGCAACAGTGAAGACGACGAAGGCCTGTTCTGATCCGGGCTAAAACGCAAAAGGCTGAAGGGAAACCTTCAGCCTTTTTTATACCGATGACCGATTCAGTTCAGGCCGCTTGCGAAGCGTGATGCTCGGTGAGACGCGCTTTGATGGCTGCAGCCAGCTGTTCAAAACGCTGTCTTAACGGCGAGCCTGGGCGATAAACCAGTACAATACTGCGAGACGGTTCCGGGTTGACCGCTTTGAGGTAACACACCCCATCTTTTTGCTGTTCGCTTGGCAGTGACAGCTCTGGCAAGAGAGTAATACCCGCGCCAGCCGCGACCATATTGCGCAGCGTTTCCAGGCTGGTGGCCTTAAAACGCTCATCGTCTTTGGCGCCGGCCGCAAAACAGAAACCGAGTGCCTGATCGCGCAGACAGTGGCCGTCCCCCAGAGCCAGTACGGTTTTACCACTCAGCTCATGCATGTCCACTTCATCCAGCTTGGCCCATTCATGATCGCACGGCACCGCAACACTCAGAGGTTCGTTATACACTTCAATCTCTTTAAACGCTGACGTCTCCGCGACTGACGCCAGCACCAGGCAATCGAGCTTGCCATCTTCCAGTTCGCGCACCAGTTGCTGGGTCTGGGCTTCATGTAGGTAAAGCTCCAGCTCAGGGAACTGGTCTTTAAGGAACGGGACAATACGCGGCAATATGTACGGCCCCACGGTGGGAATGAAGCCAATGTGCATCGGTCCGCTCATGGCGCCACTTTGACCGCTGGCCATGTCACGAAAGTTTTTGACTTCGTTCAGTACCCGCTTGGCCTGCTCCACCAGTTGCAAGCCCGACTCGGTGAACAGTACCCGGCGGCTACTGCGCTCGAGCAGCACCGTACCTAGCTCATCTTCCAGCTTGCGAATTTGCCCGCTCAGTGTCGGCTGACTGACGAAACAGGCCTCGGCCGCTTTGCGGAAATGCTTATGTTCTGCCAAGGCAACCAAATATTCAAAATCACGAATGTTCATCGCTGTTTTGATCTCCCCATTTAATAGAAAGGAACTATCAAAACCATAGCATCAAACGATTAGAGCTATCAAAAGGTTTTTTCGATAATAACGTTATTGCATGCAGCGCACCACTTACCGCGTCGCATTGACCGAACTCTAAGAATCAGAAGGAAACCGTATGTTTGCATCGAAAGAAGGCCAGGCTGTACCACAAGTGACTTTCCCTACCCGTCAGGGCGATAGCTGGGTCAATGTCACCAGCGACGAGCTGTTTAACAACCGAACCGTGATCGTTTTCAGTCTGCCGGGTGCCTTCACGCCGACCTGCTCATCCAGCCATTTGCCACGATACAACGAGCTGTTTCCGGTGTTTAAAGAACATGGGGTCGACGCCATCTTATGTGTATCGGTGAACGATGCTTTTGTGATGAACGCATGGAAAAACGATCAGGAAGCGGACAACATTACGTTCATTCCTGACGGTAACGGTGAGTTTACTCAGGGAATGGGCATGCTGGTGAACAAAAATGAGCTCGGATTTGGTCCGCGCTCTTGGCGCTACAGCATGCTGGTCAAAAACGGCATTGTGGCCAAAATGTTTATCGAACCGAATGAACCGGGCGACCCGTTCAAAGTGTCTGACGCAGATACTATGCTGGCTTATGTGGCGCCCGAGTACAAAGTGCAGGAGTCGATCACCGTATTCAGCAAACCAGGCTGTCCATTCTGCGTCAAGGCCAAACAAAACCTGATTGACCACGGTTTGCAATACGAAGAAGTGATCTTGGGCAAAGATGCCACAACCGTCAGCCTGCGTGCCATCTCCGGCCGCTCAACTGTACCCCAAGTCTTTATCGGCGGAAAACACATCGGTGGCAGCGAAGAGCTGGAAAGCTACCTGGGCTGAACCTTATTCGGCTGACGCATCGCGCACTCCTGGACACCCCCCAACGCCTCTTCACTGCTGTGGCACGAAGAGGCGTTTCTCTGTTTTGCCCGACAATACAACCCTAAAAAAAGCCAGACGATCACCTCATGACTTCGCGATATACTGTCAAGGTAGAGTGCGGAGGAAGGCATGGGATGTCATGACTGCCAGGAAAACTGGTTCTGGAAGAAAATCGGCCGTTGTCAGCGCTGCATGGATCAGCTGACGGTCTTATCTGTGTTGTGCTGGATTATCTGGTGGCTGGGATTTCGTCACGATCCGGCCAGTATTGAGTCGATCAGTTTGATCATTGCCGGCTTTGCGTTTAACGGGTTGCTGTTTTTGCATCTGTGGATGCGCTTTGTGATCCTGCCCTGGCGCAAACGGCAAAGAAAATAGCGCACATTACTCGCCAGTCAGCCGAATAGTCAGAGCCATCTGCCAGATACAAAAAAGCCCCAAAACCAAACTGTAGTCTCGGGGCCCTCTTAGATTCTTCTAAGAAAAAGCAGTGGTACTTTAATAGACTCTGCCTTTTCTTATTGGTTCCCAAAAATTCGATCTTTTTTGATCTTTTTTCTGAGAAAACTTAAACATCGATAACAATCAATCAGTTAAGCAACATTCACGCGAGTAATAACTTGTTCAACGAGATTGATCTCCAACGCCACTTCATCACAGGCATGCTGACGCGGGCACTGGTCACAGTCTTTGAGGACTTTTTCCGGCAGCAAGGATTTCGAGGTCGGTAAAAAGGCCTGCTTCATAAAAAACTCCGGCGTACGGGTCAGGACAAACACTTTTTTGATCGCCATCTGACGCGCTTTCTCCACCAAGTGCTGCACAATCGCCGTGCCCTGTCCCTGGCCTTGCCAACCAGCTTCAATCCCGAGTGAACGGATTTCGGCCAGTCCTGAATCATAAACGTACAGCGAAGCACACCCGGTGACTTCCCCGTGATGTTCGGCGACAGCAAATGAGCCGATGTCGCGCACCAACTCACTGCGCGAGCGCGGCAGGTTCTCGCCAAGGTTCGCCCAGTAAGCCACCATACCTTCGAGCGCTTCAATATCCGTCAGCCTCGCCGAGCGCACTTTGACCGCAGACGCATCGCGTTTATCCAGACGCTTCTCCGCCTCATTCACCGCATAAGCGACCTGCTTGGGTGACACACCACCGAGCGCGCAACGCTTCTCCAGGCAGGATTCGATGGTCAGAATCGCATACACATCCGCTTCAATCACCTCCGAGAACGCTTTCAGCTCTGGCAGTGACAACTCTTCCAGTGCGCAGCCTTTCTCTATTGCTCCGACCACCGCCACACCAACGATGTGGTGCGCTTCCCGGAACGGAATCCCCTTGGCCACTAAATAATCGGCCAGTTCAGTGGCATTGGCGTACCCCTGTTTCGCCGCCTCCAGCGTCCGCTCAGCATTCACTTTAATGCCATCAAAGCACAACGCCGCCATTTCCATGCAATCGTTCCAGGTGTCAAGCGCATCAAACAGGCCTTCTTTGTCTTCCTGCATGTCTTTGTTGTACGCCAACGGCAAGGCTTTAACGGTCATCATCATGGCCGCCAGAGCGCCGTAAACCCGACCGGTTTTCCCCCGAATCAACTCCAGAGCATCCGGGTTCTTTTTCTGAGGCATCAACGACGAGCCTGATGTCACGGTATCCGCCAGTTCAATAAAACCGGACTCCCCCGAATTATAGAAGATCATATCTTCCGCCAGACGCGACAGGTGGAGCATCGACACCGACGCCACCGACATCAGTTCCATGACGTGATCGCGATCCGATACCGAATCGAGTGAGTTACGGGTAGCACGCTGAAAACCCAGATTGTGCGCCAGTTTTTCCCGATCAATCGCATAAGCGGTTCCGGCCAGCGCACCCGAACCGAGCGGGCACGTGTCGAGCCGCTTGAGCGCGTCAGCAAGACGTGAATAGTCCCGCTCAAACATCTCCACGTAGGCCAGACACCAGTGAGCAAAGGTCACCGGCTGTGCCCGTTGTAAATGAGTATAACCCGGTAACACGGTGTTCTGATGCTGACTGGCAACCTCAACCATTTTGACCTGGAGCCGATCGAGCGCCATCAGCAGTTGGTGCCCTTGTTGACGACACCAGAGTTTCAGATCGGTCGCCACCTGATCGTTCCGTGACCGGCCGGTATGCAGCTTTTTGCCCAGATCTCCGACTTTGCCAATCAACTGTTGCTCCACCCATGAGTGAATGTCTTCGGCATCGGAGCGCAGGATCTGGTGTGGGTCTTCCATCACCTCGAGCTTAAGCTCATTGAGCGCCAACTCTAGCTTCTGCTGCTCTTCATCCGTCAGTACCTCGACTGACAGCAGTGCTTTTGACCAGGCAATCGAGCCGACAATGTCCTGCTCAGCCAATCGGTAGTCAAAGCGAAGTGAATCGTTGAATTCTTTGAACCGTGTGTCTGCCGCTTGGGTAAATCTTCCGCCCCATAATGCCATTGCGTCTCTCCTAATGCTCACTATTCACTGCTGTGCTACGATGGTACCTGACTCGCAATCAGGTTATTTTTTGTGTTCGTCAACGTTACGGTATGTTGAACAAAAAATAAAGTAAAAATTCACTTTTAAAACATACTTATTCACGACGTAAACTTATCACTACAACGAGCCTATCTCTGTAAAAATAAAGCCCGCTTGCATAAACAAGCGGGCTTTGTTGTTCCACCATCAGATGAGTATTTATTTTATCGCCTGACGATACGACAACCGTTACTGACGCTTTTTGGCTTCATTGAGCGCCCGGATGCGGCTCGACAGCGAGTACAGGCGGATGAAGCCGCCAGCATGGCTGTGATCGTACACGTCGTCATCACCAAAGGTGGCGAACTCTTCGGAATACAAACTGTTGTCGGAACGCTTCTGCGTAACCGTTGCCTGACCTTTGTACAGTTTCACGACAACTTCACCGTTGACGTCCTGTGCCAGTTCTTCAGACGCGGCCAGAATAGATTTGCACAGTGGTGTGAACCAGCGACCATCATACACCAGATGCGACGCTTTCAGGCCCAGCTCTTCACGAAACTCAAACGCACTTTTATCCAGCACCAGTTGCTCTACAGCGCGCAGCGCTTCCATCATGATGGCGCCTCCCGGAGTTTCGTAGCAGCCACGGGATTTCATACCGACCAAACGGTTCTCAACGATGTCGATACGGCCGACGCCATGTTTGGCACCTTTTTCATTCAGGTATACCAGTGCGTTGTACGGCGTCATCTGTTCACCATCGACACAGACCACTTCGCCCTTAGCGACTTTCAGCGTGACATACTCTGCTTCGTTTGGCGCCTGCTCCGGATCCACGGTCCAGACCCAACAGTCTTCGTTCGGTGCATTCCAGGTATCTTCCAGTACACCGCCTTCGGTTGAGATGTGCCAAGCGTTTGCGTCACGTGAGTAAATCTTGGTTAGTGATGCGCTGCACGGAATGTTACGCTCAGCCAGGTAATCCAGACACTCTTCACGGCTGACCAGATCCCATTCACGCCATGGAGCGATCACATGCAGATCCGGCGCCAGTGCCGCAAATGCACCTTCAAAACGTACCTGGTCATTACCTTTACCGGTACAGCCGTGACACAGTGCATCGGCCCCTACCTGACGTGCAATCTCTACCTGTGCTTTGGCGATGATCGGCCGTGCCATTGACGTGCCAAGCAGATATTTCCCTTCATAATAAGCACCGGTTTTCAGCGTCGGATAGATGTACTCGGCCACCATTTCTTCTTTCAGGTCAACCACGTAGCATTCGGACGCACCCGATGCCTTGGCTTTCTCTTCAATCCCGACCAGCTCATCTTCACCCTGACCAACATCAGCCACAAACGCGACCACTTCACAATCGTAATTCTCTTTCAGCCACGGGATGATCACTGAGGTATCCAGACCGCCAGAATATGCGACAACAACTTTATTCACTTCAACTTTGCTCATTTTCTCTCTCCTAATTTCCCCAGCCTGCGCCTGGCGGTCAGTGCTCAGGAATACTTCCATTCTTTGCTCTTTCAATTGTCTGGGTGTTTTTGCGCGGTTACTGCGGCAAAAACTGAGTCCCAATACTTGTGCCGCCAAACAGCTGCGTCAGTTTTTCAGGGTAACGCCAGGTGGCCACTTCTATCGGCCGACCCAGGTCCGCTGCCGCCTGTAACGCCGCTTGGACTTTGACGATCATGCCGTCGGTGATGACCTGCCCCTCGATCAGCTTATTGGCCTGAACTTCATCCAGTCGCTTAATCAAATGGCCTTTGCCATCCAGCACACCGCTGACGTCCGACAGCAACACCAGCTCCGCATCCATCGCCCCCGCAACAGCGACGGCCGCCTGATCAGCATTGACGTTCATCATCTGACCGTCCGTCGTCAGGCCAATGGAACTGATGATCGGCAGTGCACCGGTCGCAAGGATCGCTTGCAACACCGCTGAGTTGCCGGGCAACGCTTTGCCAACCGCGCCAAGCTCCGCGTCCAGCTCTTCCACCACGCACAAACCGCCATCCGCCAGACTCAGACCCACCGCATTCAAGCCATCTTTGATCGCCTGACCTTGTAGCATCTTGTTCGCCGTGCCCGCCAAAGCGCCGGCAATCAATGGAATCTGATCGTACGGGGTCACCCGCAAACCGTGTTTTTTCTCGGTTTTGAGCTGAAGCTTGCTCATCAGATCGTCCACCAGATAACCCCCACCGTGGACGATCACAATTCGTCGCTGAGCCTGATTCTGGTAGTCAGCAATCGCGCCAAAAACCTGGCTGAGCGTTTCAGTGCAAGACAATGCCGCACCGCCTAATTTGATCACCAATGGTGTCATGTTGTTATCCGTCATAACGTTTCCTTCAGCCTGCTTACAGCAGCGCAGTTAACTCAGAAAAACCGTAGTGAATGTTTAAACACTGCATCGCTTGACTCGATGCGCCTTTGAGCAAGTTATCGATCGCCGCGATGACAATGATGTGCTCGCCCTGAACCTTCCAGCTGATATCGCAGAAAGGGGTAAATTCAACGTCCTGAATCCGGGGGATGGTGGTTTTGATTCGAACCGCCGGCTTATCCTGATAGGCCTGATGAAAAGCCTGTTCGATTGCGTCTGCGGTCACACCCGGTTGCAACTTCATGGTAATCGTCGCCAGAATGCCGCGCTTAAAGTTGCCCAGATGAGGCGTGAATATCACGTCGCACCCCAGATGATGGGCAATTTCCGGCTGATGACGGTGCGTAAACACGCCGTATGGCTGCAAGCTCACTTCACAGAAGCTGTTGGTCATCGAGGCTTTACGCCCGGCACCGGAGACACCACTGGTGGCGTTGATCACAGGCCATTGGCCGACATCCAGCAAACCGGCGCAAACCAAAGGCTTGATCGCCAGTTGAGAAGCGGTCGGGTAGCATCCTGCCACGGCAATCAACTGAGCCTGTTTAATAGCCTCGCCATTCCATTCCGCCAGACCATATGCCGCGTTATCCAGCCACTCGGCGTGCTGATGTGTAAAGCCATAAAAATCGGTGTAAAACGCATCATTTTTCACCCGGAAGGCACCGGATAAATCAAACACTTGGCAACCGTGATCCAGCAGTATTGGGGCGATGTCATGGCTGACCTCATGCGCCGTTGCCAAAAACACCACATCCGCCTCTTTGGCGACCTGTGCCACGTCCACCAGAGGCTGCACCACCTGCTGCACCACACCGGAGAGTTTGCCGTGCAACTGAGAAATACACTTTCCGGCATCCAGGCTATTTGCAGACACGTATAAACCTGCTAGCGTGAGTTGAGGGTGTTTTTCCACCATGAGGGCCAACTCGGCCCCGGTGTAACCGCTGGCGCCAATGATTGTGGTTTTAAGCATCTCAGACATCCCGATTCAAGGTAAAAAGCACACTTTAAAAGTGATTATTAATCTAACAAAAAGAGCTTATAATGATTTTTTATTCACTCGATATGATTTAATATGTGTTTTACCGATTTAATGTATTTCTGTCAACCGTAGAAGCGAAGATAATATGCAATTACCGAGTTTTATTGAGGTCTACCGTGGCCTGATTTCGACCTCTTCCATCAGTTCTACCGACCCGAGTTGGGACGAAGGCAACAGCAAAGTGATTGAAAAGCTTGCCACCTGGTTAAAAGATCTCGGCTTTGAGGTGCAGGTGACCGAAGTGGAACCGGGTAAAATGAACCTGTTGGCGAAAAAGGGTCAGGGGGAAGGCGGATTGCTGCTGGCTGGTCACTCTGACACCGTCCCCTTCGATCAGGGGCGCTGGAACTACGATCCACACGCACTGACCGAAGACAACAACCGGTTTTACGGGCTCGGGACAGCCGACATGAAAGGCTTTTTTGCATTTATTGTAGAGGCCGTCAAAAAGGTCGACTGGAGTAAGCAAAGCAAGCCCCTCTATATCCTCGCCACCTGCGATGAAGAGACCACGATGCTGGGCGCACGCCACTTTACCGCCGATGCGCCAGTCAAGCCGGACTATTGCATCATCGGTGAACCCACCAGTCTGGTGCCGATCCGGGGCCACAAAGGTCACGTTGCCAATGCGATCCGAGTCACCGGGAAATCCGGCCACTCCTCCGATCCGGCGCTGGGCGTCAACGCGATTGAGATCATGCATGAAGTGCTGTTTGCCATGATGCAACTGCGCGATCGTCTGATCAAAGAGTACCACCATCCGGGATTTGCGATTCCAAGCCCGACCCTCAATCTCGGTCATATTCACGGCGGTGACAGCGCTAACCGTATCTGTGGTTGCTGTGAACTGCACTACGACGTGCGCCCCTTACCGGGCATTAGCCTGGACGGCCTGAACAATATGTTGCGTGACGCGCTGAAAGAGATTGAAACTAAATGGCCGGGCCGGATTGCTATTACACCACTGCACGAGCCTATTCCCGGCTACGAATGCGAGCACGACCATCCGTTTATCAGCAGCATGGAAGGCATTTGCAATACCGCTTCACAAACGGTCAACTACTGTACCGAAGCCCCCTTCCTGCAGCAGTTGTGTCCGACACTGGTCCTCGGTCCGGGCTCAATTGATCAGGCCCATCAGCCGGATGAGTTTCTCGCGTTCGAATTTATCGATCCGACGATCAATATTCTGTCGAAGGCGATGTACCAATACTGCTTCTGATCGGCCAGACAACGCGTACCTCAGATCAGTATGTGCGGTTGTCGTCTGGCAGACTTTTTTGTAATTAACTTTCAACATATTCCGACAAAATGACGAATTGAATACATCGCGACGGATACGCGTAATAATTGCAAACTTAAGCGGCTTTATTTGACTCCGAGCAATATTTTTAGCTAGATTGGGTGTCTAATAAGGAACATTGGATGTAATTTTTTTTCAAGGCAGGAAGACAATGAACGAAAAATACGCTGCGCTCAAAAGTAACGTAAGTATGCTGGGCCATCTGCTTGGTAACACCATTCGCGACGCTGAAGGCGACGTTATTTTAGAGAAAGTAGAAACGATTCGTAAACTTTCCAAGTCTGCCCGCTCAGGCAGTCAGGAAGACCGAGAGCGCCTGATCGAAGAGATAAAAAGTCTGCCGAATGAGCAGCTAACACCGGTTGCACGCGCCTTTAACCAATTTCTGAATCTGACCAACATCGCCGAGCAATACCACACCATTTCACGTCATTGTGAAGAACACGTGTGTGAACCGGACGCCATCAATGCCCTGTTCAGCAAACTGACCCAAAATGACATCAGTAAGCTGGACACTGCGCAGGCCATTCGGGATCTGAACATCGAGCTGGTCCTGACCGCGCACCCAACCGAAATTACCCGTCGGACCATGATCAATAAGCTGGTCAAGATTAACGAATGCCTCTCCAAGCTTGAGCTGAGCGACCTGGCTCCGAAAGAGCGGCATAAAACAGAGCGTCGCCTTGATCAATTGATTGCCCAAAGCTGGCACTCGGATGAGATCCGTAAACAGCGCCCAACCCCACTGGACGAAGCCAAATGGGGCTTTGCGGTGGTCGAAAACTCGCTGTGGGACGCCGTGCCGGACTTTTTGCGCGAGCTGGATGAACGCCTGAGCCACTACATCGGTGAAGGACTGCCGATTGATGCACGTCCGGTGCATTTCTCATCCTGGATGGGCGGCGACCGTGACGGTAACCCGTTTGTCACCCACACCATTACCCGCGAAGTGCTGCTGCTGTCGCGCTGGAAAGCCGCCGATCTCTACCTGGCTGACATCAATGAGCTGATCAGCGAACTGTCGATGACCAAGAGCAACGACGCCGTACGCGCGCTGGCGGGTGACGACGAGCACGAGCCTTACCGTGCCATTTTGAAACAGCTGCGTAGCCTGCTGAACGAAACCAAAGAGATCCTCGACGCCAAAATCCATGGCCAAAAACTGGCGGTTAAAGCCCCGCTGCAAAAAGTGGATCAGCTGTGGGAACCACTTTACGCCTGTTACCAGTCTCTGCACGAATGCGGGATGGGCGTGATTGCCGATGGCTCACTACTGGACACGCTGCGCCGGGTGAAAGCGTTTGGCGTCCATCTGGTTCGCCTTGATATCCGCCAGGAAAGCACCCGTCATTCTGATGTACTGTCAGAGCTGACCCGTTACCTTGGTATCGGCGACTACGATCAATGGAGCGAGCAAGATAAAATTGCCTTCCTGACCAATGAACTGGCCTCGAAGCGCCCGTTGCTTCCACTCGACTGGCAGCCATCTGAACCGGTAAAGGAAGTGCTCGATACCTGTAAAATCATCGCCGTTCAGCCCCGAGAAGCCTTTGGCGCCTATGTAATTTCCATGGCGCGCACGGCGTCTGATGTTCTGGCCGTACACCTGCTGCTGCAAGAAGCTGGCTGCCCATACCGCATGGATGTCTGCCCACTGTTTGAGACGCTGGACGATCTGAACAACGCTGAAGCGGTGATTCAACAGTTGATGGGCATCGATCTGTATCGCGGCTTTATTCAAAACCACCAAATGGTGATGATCGGTTACTCCGATTCAGCCAAAGACGCCGGTGTGATGGCGGCAGGCTGGGCTCAGTACCACGCGATGGAATCCCTGGTCAAAGTGGCCGAGGCCGAAGGCGTGGAACTGACGCTGTTCCACGGCCGGGGAGGAACAGTCGGCCGTGGCGGCGCACCAGCGCATGCGGCCCTGCTGTCTCAGCCTCCGAAAAGCCTCAAAGGCGGCCTGCGCGTTACCGAGCAGGGCGAGATGATTCGCTTTAAACTGGGTCTGCCGGATGTCGCGGTCAACAGTTTTAATCTGTACGCGAGCGCCATACTGGAAGCCAACCTGCTGCCACCGCCAGAGCCAAAGCAAGAGTGGCGCGATCTGATGGAAGTGTTGTCGCAAGTCAGCTGTGAAGCCTATCGCGGTGTGGTACGTGGCGAAGCGGACTTTGTCCCCTACTTCCGCCAGGCGACTCCAGAACTGGAGTTGGGCAAACTGCCGCTGGGTTCACGCCCTGCGAAGCGCAACCCGAAGGGTGGAGTGGAAAGCCTGCGTGCGATTCCCTGGATTTTCTCCTGGAGCCAGAACCGTCTGGTTCTGCCTGCGTGGCTCGGTGCCGGCGAAGCGATTCAGTATTCAATCGACCAGGGCCACCAGGCACTGCTGGAAGAAATGTGTCGTGAGTGGCCGTTCTTCTCAACCCGTTTAGGTATGCTGGAAATGGTCTACTCGAAGTGTAACGCCGAGATCTCCCGTTACTACGACCAACGACTGGCCGATCCGGCGCTGCTGCCACTCGGAGACCGATTGCGCGCGCAATTGCAAAAAGACATCAAAGCCGTGCTCAATGTTGAGAACAACGAAAACCTGATGCAAAGCGATCCTTGGGGTCTGGAATCCATTCGTCTGAGAAATATCTACGTTGAGCCACTCAACATGCTCCAGGCAGAGCTGCTGTACCGGACAAGACAGACAGAAACCGCGTCACCAGAGCTGGAAGATGCGCTGATGGTCACCATTGCCGGGATTGCCGCTGGTATGCGTAACACCGGTTAAACTGGCGAATTCATCCGCCACAAGTATAAATTCGAGGCCAACGTATCACGTTGGCCTTTTGTTTATTCTGCTTACACACTCATTTATGAGAGCATAAAAATTCACAAAAAGGTCAATTAAGACCAACATTTAAGAATTTAAAACTACTTACAAATTAATATTGAGTGTTTTGTCAGTTTTTTGGGCAATTTTGTCCATCTATTCTACTTTATGCTTATTATTTAGATATACTAGTTTCCCTCTGCGGGAACACAATCATACCCATATATCCGCAGTCTTCGATTTACATATCGATCTAGGTGATAAACGGCTTATAAGGTGACATGACCAACATTGATGTTGGCGTTGTTTGAGTGAACTGATGATGAAGTGCCTTTAGAAGCACAACGGTAACTCGAACAGTTGTTTTTTGAGTTTATTGACCATTTGGATTGAAGACATGTCATTACCACACGTTATCCTTACTGTTCTGAGCACACGAGATGCCACCGGATACGATATCACTAAAGAGTTTTCCGCCAGCATCGGCTATTTCTGGAAAGCCAGCCACCAACAAGTATACCGCGAGCTGAACAAAATGGCTCAAAATGGTCTGGTGACCTGTGTATTAGAGCCCCAGGAAGGCAAGCCAGATCGTAAGGTTTATTCTATTACAGATGCCGGCCGAAGTGCGCTGGGTGAATGGTTCGATCAACCGACCGCTCATCCGACCGTACGCGATGAATTTTCTGCCAAACTGATGGCCTGTTCTGTGCAAGCGGCTGACCCATTCCGAGCTCAACTGGCGGAATTGGTCGAAGAATCACGTAAACTGGTTGCCCATTATCAGGAAATCGAAGCGGCTTACTACTCCACACCGTCTACCCTGGACAAGCATCAGCGTCTGGAACGCTTAACACTGCGTCGCAACCTGCTGGTGCGCAAAGCGTGGATCAGCTGGGCTGATGAAGTGCTGGCGGAGCTGGATGCGTTAAGCTGACATCCGGCTAACGGTTTAAGGGAAGGCTCGGCCTTCCCTTTTTATTGCATGTGGCTCAGCCACAACAAAAAGGCGCACTCAGTGGTGCGCCTGGTTATCTTTTCTACGGCTTAAATCCCGTCGCCGCCAATAAAACTTTGCGATCGACCATTGAACTGCTGGTCCATATCCAATGACGGTTTATCCGTTTTGGGCCGTCCAACAATCTTAGCGGGTACACCAGCGACTGTCGTATGTGGCGGCACTGGCTGGAGCACCACCGAACAAGAGCCAATTTTCGCCCCTTCTCCGACCTCAATATTGCCAAGAATTTTAGCCCCAGCCCCAATCATCACCCCTTCACGGATCTTAGGATGTCGATCGCCACACTCTTTCCCCGTACCACCGAGCGTTACGTCCTGCAAAATGGACACATCATCTTCCACCACGGCCGTTTCACCGATGACGATTCCTGTCGCGTGATCGAGCATGATCCCACGGCCGATGCGAGCTGCCGGATGGATGTCCACCTGACACGCCACCGAGATCTGATTCTGAAAATACGTCGCCAGTGCAATCCGGCCTTGCTTCCATAACCAGTTGGCCACCCGATAGCCCTGCAGAGCATGGTATCCCTTGAGATACAGCAATGGCATGGAATACATCGACACTGCCGGGTCACGGTTCACCGTTGCGCAGATATCACAAGCGGCCGCTTCGGTGATACACGAGTCGCTGTTAAACGCTTCTTCGACAACCTCGCGTACCGCCATGGCAGGCATGGAGGCGGTATTCAGTTTGTTCGCCAGGATGTAACTCAATGCGGCGGCCAAACTCTCGTGCTTAATGATGGTGGCATGGTAAAAGCTGGCCAGCATGGGCTCCTGCTCAGACTGCTCGCGCGCTTCCTGCACGATTGCTTTCCACACCCTCTGTTTTTCGCAATGTTTCATACTCGTTCCCGACCACCCAGCCTGCGTGACGATATGCCTTCATCGTCCCCACAGCGGGCGTTTTACGTGTGTCTATTTCCCTTCCGCTTTTTTATCGCGCGCCAGCAAATCCTGTGCGGCTAAGCGGGCATCTTTACCTTGATACAATACTTGATAAATCTGGTCAACTATCGGCATCTCAACACCCATCCGGCTGGCCAACAACCAGACTTCTTTGGTATTGCGGTAACCTTCGACTACCTGGCCAATCTCTTGTTGCGCCGTATCGACGTCTTTTCCCTGCCCTAGCGCGAGGCCAAAGCGGCGGTTCCGCGATTGGTTGTCTGTACAAGTCAGCACCAGATCACCCAATCCTGCCATGCCCATGAAGGTTTCAGGTTTGGCCCCCAGTGCCGCGCCCAGGCGTGACATTTCCGCCAAACCTCGGGTGATCAGTGCCGTACGGGCATTCGCCCCAAAACCAATCCCATCGGACATGCCTGCGCCAATCGCAATGACGTTTTTCACTGCTCCGCCCAGCTGCATGCCGATAAAATCATCGTTGGCATACACACGGAAGGTCTTACTGCAGTGGATTTTTTCTTGCAGGTCACGCACAAACTCGGTATCCGGTGATGCTACCGAAATGGCCGTGGGTAATCCCATCGCCAGCTCTTTAGCAAACGTCGGACCGGACAATGCTGCTAGCGAATAACCTTCACCCAGTACATCGTGCACCACTTCTTTCAGCAGACGCCCCGTTTCCGGCTCCAGCCCTTTGGTTGCCCAGCACAAGCGTGTGTCTGAGCGCAAATGCGGCTTGATGTTACCCAGTACAATCCCAAACACATGACTGGGCACCACGATCAGCAGATCACGACTGGCCTGCACCGCGTTACGCAGATCCGCTTCGATTATCAGTGACGGTGGGAAGGCCACATCAGGCAGAAAGGCATGGTTAGCGCGCTCAGCTTCCAGACGCGCCATATGCTCGGGATCATGCCCCCACAACACCACATTGGCACCATTTCTGGCCAGAGAAATGGCCAGGGAGGTACCATAGGAGCCCGCTCCCAGCACGGTCATGGCGATCTTTTTTCCGTACACATTATTCGCTTGTGACTCTGTCATCGATTTATCCACTCAAGTCTTTATTGAATAATAAACAAAAAATGCACAACGCATCGCTTTAAACCGATACTTTGTGCATTTTAATCTGCTTACTGCGGCGCCAAGCTAGCTTAACTCAGCGTCTGTACCGCGTGATTAGGCTTCCGCCTGACCTTCTTGCTGCGCTTGCTGCTGCAGGTAGTTCATGAACAGCGCATCGAAGTTGACTGGCGCCAGGTTCAGTTGCGGGAATGTGCCTTTTACGACCAGACTGGAGATAGTCTCACGTGCGTATGGGAACAGGATGTTTGGACAAAACGCGCCTAAGCAGTGCGCCAGTTGACCGGCTTCCATTTTTTCCGCTGTGAAGATACCACCTTGCTGAACTTCACACAGAAACGCCGTTTCTTCTTCGTTTTTCACTGTTACCGTCAAGCGAAGCACAACTTCGTACACACCTTCGCCCAACTCACGGCTTTGTGTGTCGAGATCCAGTTTCACATCCGGGTTCCACTCTTTCTGGAACATGATTGGTGAATTCGGCGCTTCAAACGACACATCTTTCAGGAAAATACGTTGAATTGCGAAGTTCTGTGCGTCTTGTTGTGGTGCTGCTTCAGCCATGGTTTTAATCCTTAAAAATTCTGTAATATCGAGTCTGGAATCAGACTAACGGAGAGACGTTACCATGACCAGATGAAGCAACCATTACGTGGAAAGCATCACATCTCTGGCAGGCAAACGCTGCCTTTTTAGACAGCGTCTCTCATATCAATGCATGCAAGGCGGGAGCCGAGCCGGAATTACTTTTTGCCACGAACCAACGGCAGGTTCGCTTCATTCCATGCAATCAGACCGTTCTTAAGCAGATTGACGTGTTCAAAGCCCGCTTTGGCCAGCAAGTTTGCACTTTCTTGCGCAGTTTGGCCGGTTTTGCATACCACAATGATTGGGTCAGATTTATGATTTTCAAGGCTACCTAAGTTACCCGCTTTGATGTCCGACGGCAAAATGTGAAGCGCATCGGTAATATGACCTTTTTTGAACTCGTCCTTAGTACGGATATCCACCACCACACCATTGTGGCGATTCATCAGTTCCGTAACCTGTGAGGCCGAGACCTCTTTATAAGCGGCACTCACTGACTTCATAATATTCATGATAAGGGCAATCACTAAGCCCGCCCATGCCAGCGAAAGAATCATATTTTGTTGAAAAAACTCGAAGTACTCTTGCATATTCTGTGCTCTTGCATGTAAAGGGCTGACATGTTCAGCCCACGTTGAATTCAGTCACGAAGTATAACGAGGATAGCCCGCCGAGGCGAGAGTTAAGGTACCGGAATCCTAGACCGGTTAACGTTACTCTCTGGCGCTCAAGTCACAACGTCCAATGACAGCTTCTCATCCATTTTGCTTGTGGAGACCATATTCACGCCAAACCAACAAATAACAATTCAATCACTAAACAAATACCCACAAATATAATGTGAAATAACCGCACCATTGAAAAATTAAATTTAATTGCGTGATATATATTCCACATTATGGATCAAAACTCTTCTTAATATTATAATCACTGCCACCATCATGACGTTAACGCATAACATCACTTAATCACCCGCATGGCTGGTCGTCATTGCTGACAACAACGAATTTGGCAATGACACAACAACTCAAAACAAAAAATAAAAAAGCTATAAAAATTAAAAGCTTAAAACAAAACCCTGAGTTGTGCATGTCCAATGAATTAGGCTAGGAACCCAAGATATGAATCAAACAAGTTGTAACTGTAAAAACCTGATCAGACTGCGCCGAAATTTCTGGCATAAGGTTATTGGCATCAAAGCTCTATATCAATGCCGTGACTGTCGGAAAGTAAAAAGAATTAAGTAAACATAGGCTCTTCAACAATCATTTATAAAAAAAGAGGCGAAAGCCTCTTTTTTTAATTATCGGATGCGTAACTATAATTATAGTATTCATACGCATTGGACGATTTCCGTTCAATCGCATTAAATATAATGCCCTTGACCTCAATCCCGGATTGCTCAAACCGTTGTCGGGCAATCTCAATCTCTTTGGTGGTATTTTGACCAAACCGCGCCACCATCAATGTGGTTCCGGCCAACGCTCCGACAATACTCGGATCCGTGACGGCCAAAACAGGTGGTGTATCCACTATCACCAATTCATAATTCTCCGACGCCCATTCCAGCAGTTCCGTGAAACGTTTGTGCATCAGTAGCTCTGATGGATTCGGCGGAATACGCCCGCGTGAAATGAGGTCCACATTATCAACCCCGGTCGACTTGATGGCTGTTCCTAGCTCCATCTGACCACTCAGATAATCCGACAAACCGTTGTCTGACTGTAAACCAAATGTCTGTTGTAGATAGCCTTTGCGCATATCGGCATCGATCAGTAACACTTTTTGTCCCGACTTGGCCGCAACCGCAGAAAAGTTAGTGGAGATAAAAGACTTACCAATACCAGGTGCAGGGCCTGAGATCATCAGGACGTTATTTTTGGCTTCCATCATGGCGAAATGCAAACTGGTTCTCAGCCCACGTAATGCTTCGATGGAGAGATCGGCCGGGTTTTCTTCCGCTAATAACGCCATTTGTGCCTGAGGTTTATTTTTGCGCCGGGCTCTGACCGCCAGACTGGCCTGCTGTTCTGATTTCGGAATACTGGCGTACACCGACAACCCCAACGCCTCAATTTCTTCCGGGCTTTCCACGCCCCGGTTCATCGCGGCTTTGATCAGCACAAACGCAACGCTGAGCATGCCTCCGAGTAACGTTGCCAGAACCGCAATCAATGATTTTCTGGGTTTGATCGCTTGGGCGTAGGTCTGTGCGTCGTCCAGTATACGTACATTGCCAACGGTCCCCGCTTTGATAACACTCAACTCCTGCACTTTATTCAGCAGCTGAATATAAATTTGCTGGTTAACTTCGACATCCCGGCGCATACGTAAAATTTCACGCTGAGTACGCGGCAACTTTTGCACCTGGGCGTCGAGACGACGTTTCTCTTTGAGCAGCGTCTGACGTTTGTCCAACAGCGATTTGTACGCAGGGTGATCCTGAGTAAAGCGTTGGCTGATCTCGCTCTCTTTAAACGTCAACTCGTTCAGCTGAGCTTCCAGCTTCACCATCACATCCAACGTGGCTTTGGCTTCCAGGCTCAGATCGATCGACTCGTTTTCCTGGCGGAAGTTGTTCAGCTTGTCTTCTGAACTGTCCAATTCGCCTTTGATTTGCGGTAGGTGCTGTTTCAAAAAGGCAAGGCTCTTTTCCGCTTCGGCGGAGTTACGCTTGACGTTCTGCAAAAAGTAGCTCTGGCTGATGTGATCCAGGATATGTTGAATCAGAACCGGATTTTCTCCTGTAAACGACAGTTCAACAATTCCGGTCTGGTTGCCCTTTTCCGCCACCGACAAATTGTCTTTCAGCCACTTAATGGCGTCCAGTTTGCTTTGCTTCGCAATGTTGAACTCAAAGCCATTTTCCTCAATATGAAGACCGCTCACCAGCAGTTGGTACCCTTGTTGTTCCGCTAACTGGCCAACCGTACCGGACAAAATGACATCGTCGTTTTGATCCAGCAATTGATAGTGCTGCGAGTCGAGTACCCGAATGGTGTGCGATTGCAACATCGCCTCAGTTGGCAGTTCAAAGCGCGTTACATCCAACGTATTCGATTCACCGGATAAACGGGCGATACCTTTGCCCACTAGCGGCCAGTATTGAGGAGTCACTACCGTTGTCAGATGAAACTTCTCAACGGTGTCCCCCAGAATCATACGTGAGCGAATAATTTCGATTTCGGCCGCCGCCGTCGATTCCTGATTAAACAGTTCCCCTACCTCCCCAACCAGAGAAGAAAGACCGCCTGAGCTTTTTTGCTCAATCTGAATCAGTGCATCCGCTTTGTAGATCGGCGTCGATAGCAGCGCCACCGCAACGCCACAAACCGCAAACAAAAAAGTGACGCCGACGATAAGCCATTTAGCATCAAAAAGAATGCCGACTAACTTACTCAGATCGATTTCATCCGAGTTAAATTGTCCGGCACCGTGTTTGGAAGTGTGAGATGTCATAGTTTTTTCACAAGAGGTCACCAGCCACTCGGGCTGATGAACGTTAAAATTACAGTTTTTTCGCCCAGAGGTTCGCTGCCTGCTCGATAACATCGAATACGTACAGGAACGCGTCTTTGCTTTGTCGGTGTGGATCCGGGATTTCACGAAGACCATCCCATTGCCCTAATAACATGGTCTTTCCCCGCGCAGCCGGGGCAATCTCGCTCAGCAAGTTAATGTGGCGTTTCTCCATCACCAGAATCAGATCAGATTGATGGCAAAGCTCAGCCGTCAGTTGTTGAGCATGATGGCCGTCCAGTGTCATCCCGTGCTCCTGCGCAACCTGACAAGCGGTCGCATCCGCAGGCGATCCATTCAGCCGGCTTCGCTCAACCGCCAGGCCGGCAGATGTGATATGCCGCTCCGGGAGCAAATGCTGCAGAATGCGTTCGGCGGTGGGGGAGCGACATATGTTGCCCATACAAACCACAAGAATGTTATTAAACATCGAAGCGCCCTCTGCCACATTTCATCACTGCTCTGCGTGTGCGCACCAACTTACCAGGAACGTACATTGTTTACCCCATCGGCCAGATTGTTAAAGCCAGAGATAGTCGGCAACAGCTGTTTGACCAGTCGATTCCAGCGACCGATCGGCGTCGTGGTCACATACACGACATCGTAAGGTTTAAGCTCAAATTCTGTCCCCAACACCAGCGCGGAAGCGTCTTTGATGTTGAGCTGATAAATATCCGCAATGCGGGACTGTGCACTGCGCACAGAGGTCAGACTGCGAATCACAAATATTCCGGTCGCGTCCGCCTCCAGCTCATTGATACCACCGACGGAGCTGAGTGCTTCTGTCAGACTCATCCCCGTGCGATCAATTTTTAACATTTGCGGCTGCTTCACTTCCCCCATCACAAACACTTTCAGTGCATCATTGCGTGGAACATGCACAATATCGCCGTTCTTCAACAAACGATTCTGCGTCAGATCGCCTTTTTGGATAAGTGCATATAATGAAATTTGTTCCTCGATGCCGTTGCGGGTCAGAGTCACGTTACGCCAGTCCGCATCTTTACTGATGCCTCCAGCCTGATTCACAGCGTCAAGTAATGTCAGGGGAATATTGGAAATAGGCCGCTGGCCGGGAGAATTAACTTCACCTGTAATATACGCTTTTTGAGAACGGAACGCGGCCACATTGACATCAACTTGTGGAGATTCAATATAGCGAGTGAGCTTCTTGGCAAGCGTATTGCGAACTTCGGTGACCGTTTGGCCAGCAACATTCACTTTGCCAATGTAAGGATAGAATATCGTACCGTCAGAGTGAACCCAGTTACCAGCCTCTGCCGAACTACGGTAAGAGCCGGCAGGGATGGTTAATTCTGGGTGATCCCAAATGGTCACATTTAATACATCGCCAGGACCAATATGATATTCATACTCAGCGACCTCTTTATCCAGGTTCGCATTTCCTTGGGTTGTCACATTGAACTGTTCATTTTTTAATCTAGAAATCAGAGAAGGGTTAAGCGGGTATACGGTAACCTGGGAAGAAATGTCTTCATCTGGCTCAGAAGTCACCACATCTTTATTGATAGTGGAGATATGAGAACCTGGAACAACGGTGCAGCCACCCAACATAAGTAGAGCAACAATTAAGGTCAGATTTCTATTTCTCACCGCAAACACCCCTGAACATACATTTTTCTTTCTCATAGCTCATAACTTGAAACTCTTTTTCTTTAGCCAACAATGACACCGTCATAAATCCGCCTGATAATCATCAGGCGCCCACAACATCTTTATCAATTCCTTTGAGCAGGAAATGTTTTATTCTCAAAAACACCTTGCCACCTAACTAGCTAAATAAAAATGAGTTATTTGGTAAAAGCAAAGCGATTTTTATGTATTTTTAAGCCAAACCCATTGAATAAGTTTATTCGCACTCAAACCAAAGGTGCTTTCGTCATTTTTTTGACGAGACAACTTCAGGTCTGACCAATTTTGATCAATGCGTTTAAAATTGAGCGCCGCAATTATCACAACAAATTACTTCAAGCTCAACAAACCAAGAATGACAAACGTCACATTTGGTCGTGATATTAATGACAGATGTGTTAACTTTCAAGCTTTCACAACTTGAAAAACTCTAAAGATATTATTACCTCTTGTATACCTCTAAACATTTTTATTTTCTCAATACAGTTCAAGCCAACACTGATGGCAAAAGGGATACTCAAAGAAGTAAGCAAACACTAATATAAAAACTCATGCTATTGATTTAATATCCATTCCGTTTTTAGTCAGATTTAATTTTTAAATTATCAGTTAATCATCTGTAAAATAAATACATTGTGTTGATGAACAGATTTTATACATATAGAATCCTATTAATCTTGAGGTTAAATGGTAAAAAATCCACCTTAACTATTGGATTAAAAATTAAGCAGGTAACGATGTTATTTTGACTGAGCCCAACCAGTCACTGCGTGCTCTGACTTAATATTGAGCCCTGCATTTATTCTTGTTCGCCCAACAGAGGAAAAACAATGAAGTTAATAACAAGCGCAACGTTAAGTACGTTGCTGCTCTCTGCGTCCGCTTTGGCAGATAATCAGTTTTATGCAGGTCTCAAGGCTGGGGTTTCACATTTAGATGGTGTGGATCGAGCGGTCACTAACTGGACCGGTATTGACGATACCGACACAGCTTACGGTATTTACGCCGGTTATCGTTTATTGCCGACGTTAGCCGTAGAAGCTGGATACAACTATTTAGGTGAATTTGATCTAAAAGACGTAAATGGCAGCTACGAAGCCAGCAGTTTTGACCTCTTGCTGAAAGTATCGGGTAACGTCACGGATGCTTTTTCTTTGTACGCGAAAGGCGGCATCAGCATTTACGACTGGCAGGCAAATGGTTCGGGCGTCGAATCCGATGACAGCGATGTGTCCCCTACTCTGGCGTTTGGTGCGCAATACGCACTGACTCAACAGTTCGATTTAGGTCTTGAGTATCAGGTGTATGCCGATATTGGTGGCACGAATATCGGGGTTGGCAACCTACTTCTATCTTATTCTTGGTAATGGAAAGAGACGAAAACATGAAAATGAAAATTTTAGCAGCTGCGGTTGCATGCTCCATGCTGGCAGCCTGTGGCGGCAGTGACAACGACAACAGCGTAACCCCGGAAGATGCGTCTCACAGCGTGATGGCTTATGACCCAGCGGTACGTGGCATGAATGCCAGCTATTCATGTGACAACGGGACGAGCGGCTCTGCGGGTACCACAGACAATGACGGTATCGTTAAAATTACCAATACAACCGTTGTGAATACACCAGATACCTGTTCGTTCACTTTTACTGGTGCCACTGGTGCGGTGGATATGTCTAATGGTAAAGACATGAGTAAAGTCAGCTATAAAATTCCTCGCGGACTGGCTAAAGCAGGCAGCATTGTCACCGCATCGCCACTGACTACACTGATTGCCAACAAATTGGGCGATGCCGAATACACTGAATCTGCAGCGATTGAAGTACTCAGCGATCTGGGTCTGGATGTCACCAACAGCACGGGTATCAGCGTAGAACAACTGCTGCTGAACACCGAAAATGTTCTGGAGACACAACTGAGCAACGCATCTCTGGTTGCGCAGGTTAGAGCGACCACTGCCGTTCTGTCTGACGTGCTGGTCGTAAGCCCGAACGCTTCAGCAGACAACGTCGCACAAGCGGCGAAAAAAATCGCGAATGAAGTGATTAAAACCTATCCGAACTACCCGAAATCGGGCTCAGGTGACGACGAAATCTACCTCGATTTTACCGCAGACACGACCGTGATCAACGACGTTGTCAGCAATCCGGGCAAAGACATTGTTATCACACTGCCGGAAGCCAAACCATCCAAGCCAGTCGATACCACAGAACCACCAGCAACCGGTGGAACCGGTGGAACCGGCGGTGAAGATAACGGCGGCGGTACCGGCGATTAATCGCATCACAGCCATTCGCATAAAGAACTCCTGCTTGCAGGAGTTCTTTATTTCTCATTTATCGGATCAGGCTTAACCCAACTAGCCTGAGCTTTGCTCTCTTTAAAGTCGTATTATATGGAATTTCCTAATTTCCGAGCCTGCTCTCTGGCTTCACTTATGTCCGCAGTATGCGGCACAGTTTCTGCGGGCATGGATAACCTGCCTTCTTCTCAGTCTTATACCGGTGCTTTGTTGGTGCCCAATGCTCAGGTGATGGACCGCGGTGACATTCTATTCAAATACGGTCAGGGGGTTCCTTATCGGCAAGCCCGTGATGATGTCGACGAACTGCTGATTGGAGCAGGCCTGTTTCCCGGCATTGAAGCCAGTGGTCGCATTGTTACCAAAACCTATGATTGTAAAGGGTTTACGGAATATGGGTGTGGTATACGAGATTTATCTGCATCAGCCAAATACCAACTGCCGTTTGTTTACGACTGGACCGGGCTGAATGTTGCCATTGGCGTTCAGGATCTGGGCGGTGCCGCCAACAACTTTAATGTGTACTACGCTGTCGCCGATTATGAACTCAAAGACTATCCGGTGCGTTTTAGCGGAGGTATTGGCCAGTCGGATCTGGTGGACGGCATCCTCGATGGCCCGTTTGCCAGCATCGAAGTTCAACCGCTGTCCTTTGCCCAGATCATCGCCGAATACGATTCAGCCAATTACAACGCCGGGATCAAGCTGTTTACCCCAGAAAAGTGGCTGCCGCTGGATGCGCAATTATCGTTGCAATACGAAGCATACTCCAATCAGGACAGCGATAATCAGATGTGGTCTCTGGCCGCCGCTATCCCACTGGTGGGCACAGACAGCAATACGCTGACCCGTCTCAATCATGATCTGACACTGGAAGACAAAGTAGAAGTCGCACTGCATCAACACCAGAGTGCCAGCTTAACCCAATTGCGCCAGGCATTAATCAACGAAGGCTTCCTCAATGTCCGTTTCAGTCAGGACGACGACACTTTGAACGTATCTGTGGAAAACCGACGCTATAACCGCAACCAAGCGGATGGACTGGGCGTAGCAATGGGTATTATCGCCGCTCATGCCGGTGAACACCTGTTCCGCGATCTCAAACTCAAGAACCCAGAACAGGGACAATTCAACCTGTTTATGCTGGTCAACGACGTGCCGGTGACGCAAGCCCGCGCGTCAGCCGCGTGTTATCGCCAGTTCCTGCAAAGTGGTATCCCGTGTGACGATCTGGCGATCACCGATCACGCCGTGCAACGCCAGTACGCGTTGGCACAGTTTCATTCGCAGGCTGATCGCAGCAGCTTTGGCCGCAGTCAGGTGATCCTCTCTCCGGCTCTTTATCATCGCGATGCCACAGAGTACGGTGTGTTGGATTACTCATTAGCGCTGTCCACCAACCTGTATACCTCACTCTGGCAAGGCGCAGCCATCGATGTGCGTCACTACGCCCCGATTGCCAACAGCGATGATTTTGACGACGACGCTATCTGGGGAGACGAAGCGTTTGAAAATGAAATCGACCGGGCTCTGTTTCATCAAACCTTCAACCTGCCATATAACCTGATGAACCAAACGTCAGTCGGCATGATCCGTAGAGACTATCTCGGCATCGCCAATGAAACCCAGCTCGCCTCACCAGATAGCCGACATACGTTCGCCCTGCATTTGAGCCATTTTGAAAATGATAAGGGGGCCACCACCATTAAGCGCGACACCGTGCTTGGCTCATATACCTTGTCAGTACCAGAGTGGAACTGGCAGTTGACGGGGCAAGCCGGAGAGTTCTGGCAGGGCGATCAAGGGGTGAAAATCACCACCCGTCACTGGCTAGGCGACGTCAGTATCGATGCCAGTTATCTGTATTCTGAAGCAGAACACAGCAATGAAGGGGAACAGTTCGTAACGGTCTCGATCGGCATCCCACTGACGTTCTGGCGCGGGATGGCACCAGATTATGTCCAGCTGCGCGGCATCGATCAGTTCACCTATGCGGTGCAAAGCCGAGTAGGCGATTCGCACAACAATCTCAATACTGGTTTGGGTAATGCCGTCACCTTCCAGCACGACATCAGCCGTGAGTATCATAACCGTGGTCGTAGCGGAAAACTGTATTACGCGGAAAACACTCAGCGACTGCGCAACGCCTACCTGAAATATCTGGATACCACCTTATAATCGGCGTATTTCGTATCGAAAAAAGCCCCATTATTGGGGCTTTTTTATGCGCGCGGGAAAGGAAACGCGGTAACCTGATCAATATGGTCACAGTTAAGAGCCAGCATAATCAAGCGATCGATCCCCAATGCCACACCAGCACATGGCGGTAAGCCGGCTTCCAGTGCCGCGATCAGATGGTGGTCAATCGGCTGAGGCAACAGTCCCAACTGTATACGCTTGGCGTTATCCTGTTCAAAGCGGCGCAATTGCTCCTGAGGGTTATCCAGCTCATGGAAGCCATTCGCCAGCTCAATCCCTTTGAAATAGACTTCAAATCGCTCCGCGACGCGGCGATCTGCCGGGCTGACTCTGGCCAGCGCGGCCTGCGAGGCAGGAAAGTCGTACACAAACACCGGTGCCTGCTGGCCTATTTTTGGCTCAATCCCGATACTGAACAGCAGTTGCAACAGAGTATCCCGATCCTGCTCTGGCTCAGCGATATCATTTAACCCCAGCGTGGCCGCTACGGCTTTGAGCTCCGCCATGCTGCCTTCCAGCGGACACACCTTGAGCACCTGCAAAAACGCCTGCTGATAGGTTATACGCTGGGCAGCGTGGCATTTTATCGTCAATTGCAGCAGTTGCTCCATCTCGTCCATCAACTGATGATGATCGAAGCCCACCCGGTACCACTCCAGCATGGTAAATTCCGGATTGTGGTAACGACCACTTTCCTCGTTACGAAACGCTTTCGCAATCTGGTAAATACAACCACTGCCAGCCGCCAGCAAACGCTTCATGTGAAATTCAGGGCTGGTCATAAAATACAGCTTGCGGCCATTCGCATACCCCGGGCCAACAAACTCAGTCTGAAATGTATGCAGATGAATGTCTGTCACCGTGGCGTGACTCATGGCCGGGGTGTCCACTTCCAGCACGTCGCGCTGCTGAAAAAATTGGCGGATGTCTCTAAGCAAATGCGCACGTTGTTTTAACTGCTCAACAGTGGCGGTCGGTTGCCAATTGGGTTGCATTTTACTGTGTCCTCAATAATGCATCGCTGGCGGGCAAATTAGCAGTTTTGTCCGCCAATGCAAGTGGCTTTTTCTCTACCATGAGGCAACCATTTTACGTACTACAAACAAATATCAATACGATTTCCCTGCCACTTATTGACATCGATTTTCACTGGCAACAAATGATTAACACTAGGAATAACGGTAACTTACGAACAGATACCTCCCTGCCGTGATAGCTATCACATAACCTGTAAATTTTATGTCCTTGTATGCATTTCCGGAGGAAAAACCTAAATACATCAATTTTTCTGACACCATCCTCTCCTACACTAACCCTACCACTTTTGGGGAAATCCCCACTCACAATAACAAGCGGATTTTCCGCATTCATACACTGGAGGATAACTGTGCAAACTATCACCACAGATATCGCAGTCATCGGCGCAGGCGGCGCCGGTCTTCGTACTGCTATTGCAGCGGCTGAAGCAAACCCGGACTTAGAGATCGCATTGATTTCTAAAGTTTACCCTATGCGTTCCCATACGGTCGCTGCCGAGGGTGGCTCCGCAGCAGTTATCAAGGATGAAGACAGCCTGGACAACCACTTCAACGATACCGTTGGCGGTGGCGACTGGCTGTGTGAACAGGATGTTGTTGAATACTTTGTCGAAAACGCGACCCGCGAAATGATCCAAATGGAACAGTGGGGTTGCCCGTGGAGCCGCAAAGAAAACGGTGAAGTCAACGTGCGCCGTTTTGGCGGCATGAAAGTTGAACGCACCTGGTTCGCGGCCGACAAAACCGGTTTCCACATGCTGCACACCCTATTCCAGACATCCATGAAGTACAGCAACATCAAACGTTTTGACGAATACTTTGTGGTGGATCTGCTTGTTGATGAGGGCGAAGTTCAGGGTCTGATCGCCATCCATATGGCGGAAGGCGAACTGGTGACCATCAAAGCCAAATCCGTGGTCCTGGCGACCGGCGGCGCGGGCCGCGTTTACCACTGTAACACCAACGGTGGCATCGTGACTGGGGACGGCATGGCGATGGCGTACCGTCATGGCGTACCACTGCGTGACATGGAATTTGTCCAGTACCACCCCACCGGTCTGCCAGGTACCGGGATCCTGATGACCGAAGGTTGCCGGGGTGAAGGTGGTATCATCGTCAATAAGAACGGCTACCGCTATCTCCAAGATTACGGCATGGGCCCGGAGACCCCGGTTGGTCAGCCGAAAAACAAATACATGGAGCTGGGGCCACGCGACAAAGTCTCTCAGGCGTTCTGGCATGAACAGCAAAAAGGCAACACCATCAAACACCCGCTGGGGGATGTCGTCCACCTCGACTTACGCCACCTCGGTGAAGAGTACTTACAAGAGCGTCTGCCGTTCATCTGTGAGCTGGCCAAAGCGTACGTCAACGTCGACCCCGCCAAAGAACCAATCCCGATTCGCCCGACCGTGCACTACACCATGGGGGGCATTGAAACCGACAAAGAGTGTGAAACACGTATCAAAGGTCTGTTTGCCGTGGGTGAATGTGCCTCTGTCGGCCTGCATGGTGCCAACCGTCTGGGTTCGAACTCTCTGGCCGAGTTTGTCGTCTTTGGTCGCGTGGCGGGTGAAAATGCCGTCAAACGCGCCGCGCAGTTTAACGGCTGGAATGACGACGCCATCCGCGCTCAGGTCAAAGCGGTGGAAGAACGCATTCAGGCACTGATGAATCAGGAAGGTGACGAAAACTGGGCGGATATCCGCACTGAAATGGGTCACACCATGGAAGCGGGTTGCGGCATCTATCGTCAGGAAGATCTGATGCAGGCCACGATTGAGAAACTGGCCGAGCTGAAAGAGCGTTACAAGCGCATCAGCATCAAAGACAAAGGAAAAGTGTTTAACACCGACCTGCTGTACGCGATAGAAGTCGGTTATGGCCTCGAAGTCGCCGAAGCCATGGTCCACTCAGCGATTTTGCGTACCGAGTCACGCGGCGCTCACCAGCGCCTCGATGAAGGCTGCACTGAACGTGACGATGACCAATTCCTCAAACACTCGCTGGCATTTTTCAATGATGGCACAGCGCCAAGCATTGATTACAGCAAGGTAACCATCACGAAATCTCAGCCTAAAGCCCGTTTGTACGGCGAAGCGGCAGAGAAAGCTGCGGCCGAGGAAGCCGCTAAGCAGGCTCAAGCAACGAACTCAGAGGAGCAGGCCTAATGTCCGCAAACAGAATTCAGAAAGTCGACATTCTGCGCTACGACCCGGAAAAAGACGCAGAGCCGCATCTGCAAAGCTTTGAAGTACCGTTTGATGAAACCATGTCGGTCCTCGATGCGATTGGCTATATCAAAGATCATCTCGACAAAGATCTCTCCTATCGCTGGTCTTGCCGGATGGCCATCTGTGGCTCTTGCGGCATCATGGTCAACGGCGTGCCTAAACTGGCGTGTAAGAGTTTTCTGCGTGACTACCCGAACGGGGTCAAAATTGAGCCTCTGGCCAACTTCCCGATTGAAAAAGATCTGATCGTCGACATGACCCCGTTCATCGAACGCCTGGAAGCGATCAAACCTTACATCATCGGTAACGATCGTAAACCGGAAGACGGGACCAACCTGCAGACTCCAGAGCAGATGGCTAAATACAAACAGTTCGCGGGTTGTATCAACTGTGGTCTGTGCTATGCAGCATGTCCTCAGTTCGGTCTCAATCCGGAATTTATCGGCCCGGCGGCCTTGACTCTGGCTCATCGTTACAACCTCGACAGCCGTGATAATGGCCAGGCGGAGCGAATGAAGCTGATCAATGGAGAAAACGGGGCCTGGGGCTGTACGTTTGTCGGTTACTGCTCTGAGGTGTGCCCTAAACATGTCGACCCGGCCGCGGCGGTTAACCAAGGCAAAGTGGCCTCGTCCATGGACTTTGTGATCGCGATGCTCAAACCAGACGGCACACCCGCCAAAGAGGAGGCATAAGGATGAGTAACCGTAAACCGTACGTACGTGAAATGAAACGCACTTGGTGGAAAGACCATCCGTTTTACCGCTTCTATATGCTGCGTGAAGCCACCGTACTGCCGCTGATCCTGTTTACGCTGTTCCTGACCGTCGGTCTTGGAACCTTGGTGAAAGGACCGGAAGCCTGGCAAAGCTGGCTGGTATTTATGGCCAATCCAGTGGTGGTCGCGATCAACATCGTCGCGCTGGCCAGTAGCCTGTTCCATGCCCAGACGTTTTTCAGCATGATGCCACAGGTGATGCCCATCCGTCTTGGTGGCAAACCGGTGGATAAGAAACTCATCGTTCTGGCTCAGTGGGCGGCAGTGGCCTTCATTTCCCTGATCGTACTCATCATCGTGTAAGGAGCGTTACATATGAACACAAGTTATCACGTCAACCGTTCACCCAAACGTTCTGACGAACCGGTCTGGTGGAGCCTGTTTGGTGCGGGCGGCACCTGGTTTGCCATGATCACGCCGGTGACCATTCTGGTATTGGGGATTCTGGCCCCACTTGGGGTCATTGAGGCCGATGCGCTGAGCTACGAGCGGGTCAGCAGTTTTGCCACCAGCATTATCGGTGCGCTGTTTATCATCGCCACCTTAGCGCTGCCGATGTGGCATGCCATGCACCGAGTTCACCACGGTATGCATGACCTGCAATTTCACACCGGCGTAGTCGGTAAGATCGCTTGCTACGCCTTTGCCGGCATTATTTCGGCGCTGGCGGTGGTGTTTATCTTTATGATTTAACGCCTGACCGACATAAAAAAGCCGACCTTCTGGTCGGCTTTTTTGCATCGTTCGCACTCGCTTACAAAATGAAACGGCTCAAATCTTCGTCTTCCACAAACTCACCCAGACGCGCCTGAACATAGCTGGCATCAATGGTCACCTTACTGCCCGGTTTATCAGTCGCATCAAACGAGATTTCATCCATCAGACGCTCCATCACCGTGTGCAGACGACGAGCACCGATGTTTTCGGTGGTTTCGTTCACTTGCCAGGCCGCCTCAGCAATTTGCTTGATGCCATCATCGGTAAACTCAACGTTCACATCTTCAGTTTTCATCAGCGCGATGTACTGTTCCGTCAACGAGGCTTTCGGCTCTGTCAGGATACGCTTAAAGTCATCGCTCGACAGCGCTTCCAATTCAACTCGGATAGGCAGACGCCCCTGCAGTTCCGGGATCAGATCCGACGGACGAGCGACCTGGAATGCCCCTGATGCAATAAACAGAATGTGGTCGGTTTTAACCATACCATGCTTGGTTGACACAGTACTGCCTTCGATCAGCGGCAGCAGGTCACGCTGTACCCCTTCACGAGACACATCCGGCCCAGAGCTTTCCCCACGCTTACAAATCTTATCGATCTCATCGATAAACACGATACCGTGGTTTTCTACGTTGTAGATCGCCTGCTCTTTCAGCTCTTCCTGATTGACCATCTTGGCCGCTTCTTCTTCAGTCAGGGCTTTCAGCGCGTCTTTGATTTTCATCTTACGCTTTTTGGTGGTGTCACCGGCGAGGTTGGCAAACATGCCTTGCAGCTGGTTGGTCATCTCTTCCATACCCGGAGGAGCCATGATCTCCACCCCCATCTGCGGCGCCGCGACATCAATTTCGATCTCTTTATCGTCGAGCTTGTTCTCACGCAATTTCTTGCGGAACACCTGACGCGTGTGAGACTGATCTTCACTTTGCTCATTTTGTCCCCAGGCATCCCGCGCCGGAGGCAACAAAGCATCCAGAATTCGCTCTTCCGCATGCTCTTCCGCGCGGAATTTCACTTTTTCCATCGCTTGTTGGTGGGTCATTTTCACCGCCACATCCGTCAGATCCCGGATAATGGTTTCCACCTCTTTACCCACGTAACCGACTTCGGTGAATTTGGTCGCTTCGACCTTGATGAACGGCGCATTCGCCAGCTTCGCCAGACGACGGGCAATCTCCGTTTTACCCACCCCGGTCGGGCCAATCATCAGGATATTTTTCGGCGTCACTTCAACACGCAGGCTTTCTTCCAGTTGCATCCGGCGCCAGCGGTTTCGTAGCGCAATCGCTACTGAGCGCTTGGCATTTTCCTGACCGATAATGTGACGGTTCAGTTCATGGACAATTTCGCGTGGAGTCATTTCAGACATAGGGAATTCCTTCAATTCTTTATCGCAACACTATCTAGGTTATTCCGCCGCGTGATCCGCCGGGATATCGAGCTCTTCGATAGTCTGATTATGGTTAGTGAACACACAGATATCGCCAGCAATCTTAAGGGCTTTTTCGGCGATCTCGCGCGCACCCAGATCGGTGTTTTCCAGCAAGGCGACAGCCGCAGCCTGGGCAAAATTGCCACCAGAGCCAATGGCGATCAAATCGTGCTCCGGCTCGACCACATCCCCGTTACCGGTGATGATCAGCGACGCAGTTTCATCCGCCACCGCCAGGATCGCTTCCAGACGACGCAGCGCCCGGTCACTGCGCCAGTCTTTGGCCAGTTCCACCGCCGCTTTGGTCAGATGGCCCTGGTGCATCTGCAGCTTACTTTCAAAGCGCTCGAACAGCGTAAACGCGTCGGCGGTACCGCCGGCAAAGCCCGCCAACACTTTGTTGTTGTACAGACGACGCACCTTGCGTGCATTACCCTTCATTACGGTATTACCAAGAGAGACTTGTCCGTCACCCGCGATAACCACTTTATTATTACGACGTACAGAAACGATAGTAGTCACGTGTAGGGCCTCATATTTATTTCACTGGGAGTTACGTTTTATATGAGGTTAAGCATAGAGGAAATCAAGGGGCGAGGTTGGCCTGGTGCCGAAAACGTCTGTCCCCGGACAAGGCCGGGGACAGAGGGAAGAGATTCAGTATTCGCTTTCGCGGAATATCATGCACGGCTCAATTTTCGCACGCTGCAACTTGTGCTGATCGCGCACCGCTTCGCGTTTGGTGGTGTAAGGTCCGAGCACCACACGGTACCAGCTACTGTTCGGTCGTTTGACCACTTTACTGTTGAGCCCCTGAAAAGCAATGTTGACCTTACGCTCTTCCGCCTGACCTTGCTGCTTGTACGCGCCGCATTGCATCACATAAGGAATTTTGGACACCTGCAGCTCTTTGGCTTCAACTTCAATTTCACGTTTCGGCAGAGAATCGACATAGTCCCAGCGCTCTTCCGGTGGTGGAGGCAGGACTTTTTCCGACGACTTCGGTTTGCTCACCGTTGTGGCGGTTTGCGTAACCGTTGGTTCCGGCGGCTCCGGATCGTTGCTCAAAGTGTACAGCCCATAGACAAAACCGCTCACCAGCACGATAGCCAGTAAGCCGCTGCGCCATGGTTTACCACGGGAAGGTTGTTTTTTGCGGGCCGGAGCTTTTTTGTTGTTGGTGCCACGGCCTCGTTTTACATAATCTCTATTTGCCACTGTTATACATCAAGGTTAACAAATCTGCCCACATGGTAATTCAGATTGTCGGCAGATAACAGAGTGGAATAACATCCGGTAAAACCACAGCGAATATCACAATATTTTACCGGAGAATCATTCAGCGCAACATGGGCGGTGCGACGCTGTCGCGGATCACAAGGCTGGTCTCCAGTAAGCGAGAGCCGGCGTGCACATCATGACCACGTAACAGCTCCAGCATCATCAGCATCGCCTGGCGGCCGATCTCATACCTTGGCTGAGAAATGGTCGTCAGCGGCGGATCGCAATACTGGGCAAAGGTGATGTCATCAAAACCCACCACCGACAGATCCTGAGGCACTCGGGTCCCCAGTTTCTTTGCTTCCTGAATAGCACCGATCGCCATGGTGTCGTTGTGACAGAAAATCGCGGTCGGTGGCTCCGGCAAAGCCAGCAAAGTGCGCACCGCTTTGGCGCCAGCTTCAAACGAGAAATCCCCACTGATGGTGTAACTCGGATTCATCGCAATACCAGCACGACGCAATGCTTGTTGGTAGCCCTGATGACGGAACTGGCACAAAAACGCATGTTCCGGCCCGGAGATTTGTGCAATACGCTTGTGTCCCATCTGAGTCAGATAGTTCACGGCTTCAAACGCCGAAGTCAGGTTATCGATGTGCACTGTGGGCAGTTCCAGCTCAGGCGCAAACTCACACGCCATCACCATCGGCGGCAGGTTCTTCTGCTCGGGCTTACTGACGTCAAACGGCAGATCGGTCCCCAGCAGCAGCATGCCGTCCGCTTGTTTGGTGAACACCAGATTCACAAACGAGGACTCACGTTTTTTCTGTTGCCCGCTGTCTCCGAGCAGGACCAGGTATCCGTGCTCCATTGCAGCATCTTCGATACCACGGATAATTTCGGTGTAATACGGATCGCAAATATCAGGCACAATCGCGACGATGGTTTTGGATTCGTTTCGACGAAGATTTCGCGCCAAAGAGTTAGGTGAATAGCCAGCTTCCAGTACCGCTTCTTCAACCCGCTTCCTTGTGGATGAAGACACTTTTTCCGGATTCATCAGCGCCCTTGAAACGGTTGCTGTCGACACTCCTGCGAGCTGGGCAACATCCTTCATTGTCGCCATAAAAATTAACCCTCTTCAATTCCTTTGCGTGCGGACTGACCACACCTACGTTGTTAATGTAACTGAGCGGCAGGTTTGTACCTGCTCGGTGACTGTGTGCTGCAATCGGTTTTTCGCATACGGAAGTCACGCGTTATAATTTTTGACCTGCGTAACGTTTCCACATGAACACACCCTAGTTTATTCATTTCTGCTCATAAAGTTACGGGCAGATTAACAATTATTTCATCACGTTCGTGACCTCAATCACAAACCGATAACAAGAAACGCACGCCGTGCCGCTTCAAAGCAAACGTTTACCTCATTTCGGTCGCTTTGACGATTTCCAGCGCCGCAGTGACATCAGCTTAAATCTTGTGGATCAATATCCAGTGACCAGCGCACTTTCTTCGCGGCCGGGAGCAGCTCAATCGCTGGCCGGGCGCTGGCGAGCAATTTCTGCATCTGGGAGCGGGTTTGAGTTTGCAATAACAGTTGCCAACGTGACTTACCCGCACGGCGGGCCAGCGGCGCTGGCGTAGGCCCCAGCACCAGACACAAGTCATCAAACAGAGGATGGGCCTCCAGGGTATGACGTACCTGTCGTAAAAAGTCCTCAACCAGTTCAGCCTGGTTGGCTTCAGCACGCAGCAGCGTCAGGAAAGTATAAGGCGGCAGTTGCGCGGTTTTGCGCTCTTGTAACGCTGTCTGAGCAAAATCCGCGTAGCTTTTATGCACCAGCGCCTGCAACAGGCTGTGCTCCGGATGGTGAGTCTGCAGCACCACCTCACCGGGTTTACTCGCCCGCCCCGCCCGCCCGGCGACCTGAATAAACAGCTGCGCCAGACGTTCGGAAGCACGGAAGTCACTGCTGTACAGCGAACCGTCCACATCCAGCAAACCGACTAAGGTCACATCCGGAAAATGATGTCCCTTGGCCAGCATCTGCGTCCCGATCAAGATCTGATACTCCCCTTTGCGGATCGCCTCCAGCGCACTCTCCAGGCTGCCTTTTCGCCGGGTACTGTCACGGTCAATCCGGATCGCCCGGTACTCCGGAAACAGTTCCGCCAGTTTGGCCTCCAATTGCTCGGTGCCAACTCCGACGGTCACCAGATGTGTGGAACCGCAACCCTGGCACTGATGGATCACTGGTCGTTGTGAACCACAATGGTGGCAACGGATTTCACTGCTGTACTGGTGGAAAGTGTAATAGGCGTCACAGCGTTGGCATTCCGCAATCCAGCCACATTCATGACACATCAGCGCAGGCGAGAAGCCGCGCCGGTTAAGAAACAGCATCACCTGATTCCCTGCGCTTAAATGACGGCGCATCTCTGCCATCAGCGGTGCCGAGAGGCCACTGTCCAGATACAACCCCTTGACGTCCAATACCTTGTTCGTGGTCGCGGTTGCCACGCCGGCACGCTGGGTCAGTGTCAGGTGGTGGTATTTGCCGCTCAGCGCATTGTGCAGCGTTTCCAGTGCCGGAGTCGCAGAGCCTAAAATGATCGGGATCTGCTCTTTGGCCGCTCGCATCACCGCCACATCGCGGGCGTGGTAGCGCAAGCTGTCCTGTTGTTTGTAGGAGGCGTCGTGCTCTTCATCAACAATGATAATCCCGAGGTTGGCGAACGGCGTCAGCAGCGCCGAGCGGGTACCAATCACAATCCCGGCCATCTTGTCACGCGCGGCCAGCCAGGCATTGAGGCGCTCAGTGTCATTCAGGCCAGAGTGCATCACCGCAACCGGCACATTAAAGCGCTTGCGAAAACGGTTAATGGTTTGCGGTGTCAAACCAATTTCCGGTACCAGTACCAACGCCTGACGCCCCTGCGCCAGTACCGGCTTGATCAGATTGAGATAAACCTCAGTCTTGCCGGACCCGGTTACCCCCTCCAGCAGATAACACCCAAAGCCGGGGGTGCTGTTGACGGTTGCAATCGCCACCGCCTGCTCGGCGTTCAGCTTCGGCTTATCGACATCGGCTTCCACTTCTGCCGGCCAGGGCTGAGCCTGGGGCTTGTGTTCATGCGACTCAATCCAGCCCTTCTCTTCCAGTGTACGTAATACACTGGTAGCGATCTCCTCATCTATAAAATACTGATGAGAGACCGCCCCTTGTTCCAGCATCTGCATCACCCGGGCCTGTTTCACCGCCCGGCCAAAACCGGTGAGTAACTGATTTTTGCCGGCTTCCGTCATGCGCCACTCCACCAGTGATGCAAAATCCGCCGCTTTGCCTTTTCGCAATGCCCCCGGCAGGGCATTACTCAGCGTTTCGCCAAGTGGGTACTGATAGAACTGGCTACACCAGTTAAGCAGCGCATAAAGGTTAGACGGCCACACTGGCTGCAAATCCAGCACGGCTTTGAGCGGTTTGAGTTGTTCGCGTGGGAAACTGGATTCATTGACCATCGCCGTCACAATCCCCACCAGCGTCTGACGGCCAAACGGCACCGAGACACGCCCGCCGACCACAGGAAACAGATGGCTGGGGATCAAATAGTCGAACTGCTTATCCAACGGAACAGGAAGCGCAACTCGAGCAATGGATGGACGCATAAATTTCAGCTTTAACGACAAATGAGGGAAGAGGGACAGTCTAAAAGAATCAACCGGGGAAGGCTAGCCGTGATCCCTCCGGCTCCCTGCCCGCCAGGACCACAGAATCGTATAAAAAAGTGGCAGATTTCGCACAAAATCAGTTGATCCGTCCCGAGTGATTCATTACTATATCGCGCCTTAGGATATGGCTTGTCATACGACAGCGGTATCCGAACTGTGTTTTTTAACTACGTGTGGTGTCCGGCTCCGATTCGGATAGCGACACGGCCCAATATTGAGGTTCTCCCATGAAAGCTGGTATCCACCCAGAATACAAAGCAATTAAAGCGACTTGTTCTTGCGGTAACTCTTTTGAGTTCAACTCAACTCTGGCTAAAGAGTCAATCCACTTGGACGTATGTGACAAATGTCACCCATTCTACACTGGTAAGCAACGTATCGTTGATACTGGCGGCCGTGTTGATCGCTTTAACAAGCGTTTCGGTGCTCTATCAAGCAAGAAGTAATCACTTCTTCATGCCGAATATGAAAAAGGACGCTACGGCGTCCTTTTTTGATCAGCCGCTTCTTTCTTTGTTTTTCTCCTCCAGCAACGATATTCCGAAATACCCGTCCATTACCGGAGATTAATCCATCGCCACCGCAACAGCGCGAGTGATTACTCTTTGAGCTGGTCTTATCAGCGGCAATTTGCAGGGTTTTAATGACATGACTCGCAATCCTGCCTAGGAAGTTCTAATCACATCCATTAGAATGAAGACCCAAACCACCTGTTGCTTCCCAGCGCAATATGCTGTTTTTTGTCGCCGACGAAACGCTTTCGAGGTGGAATGGACTATTTCCCCGATTGAATTTCTAACAATTATTAAAGTGAGTACCTACACCTATGTCCGACGACAATCGCCAAGAATTGACCCCCGAAGAACAGCTGCGTCAACAAGCGCTTGATTATCATGCGTTTCCTGCGCCGGGAAAAATTTCCGTTGCTCTCACCACTCCAGCCGAAACGGCAAAAGATCTGGCGCTGGCATACAGCCCGGGCGTTGCGGAACCGGTGCGTGAAATCGCCCAGAATGCCGATAACGTGTACAAGTACACCGCCAAAGGCAACATGGTCGCTGTGATCTCCAACGGAACAGCAATTCTTGGCCTGGGTAATCTGGGACCACTTGCATCGAAACCTGTTATGGAAGGTAAAGCCCTGCTGTTTAAACGCTTTGCTGGCCTTGATTCGATTGATATTGAAGTAAAACACCGCACGATCGACGAATTTGTCGACACCGTAGCTAATATTGCCGACACGTTTGGCGGCATCAACCTGGAAGACATCAAAGCGCCGGACTGTTTTGAGATTGAAAAACGTCTGATCGAACGCTGTGATGTTCCGGTTTTTCACGACGACCAACACGGCACCGCCATCGTCACCGCGGCGGGTATGCTCAACGCGATCGAACTGCAGGGCAAAAAACTGGAAGACGCGGTGATTGTGTGTCTCGGTGCTGGCGCGGCGGCCGTGGCGTGTATGGAGCTGCTGATCAAATGTGGCGCCATGCGTGAGAAGATCTACATGCTGGACCGTAAAGGTGTGATTCATACCCGTCGTGATGATCTCAACGAATACAAACAACTGTTCGCCAACAACACCGACAAACGCACCCTGGAAGACGTGATCGAAGGTGCCGATCTGTTCCTCGGCGTGTCAGGTCCGAACCTGCTGTCACCGGAAGCGCTCGAACTGATGGCTGACAAGCCAGTGGTGTTCGCCTGTTCCAACCCGGATCCGGAAATCAAACCAGAGCTGGCGCGCGCGGTGCGTCAGGATCTGATCATGGGTACCGGTCGCAGTGACTACCCGAACCAGGTCAACAACGTGCTGTGTTTCCCATTCATTTTCCGTGGTGCGCTGGATGTTCGTGCCAGCGAAATCAATGACGAGATGAAGCTGGCTGCGGTTGACGCTATCCGTGAACTGGCCAAAGAGCCGGTGCCAGCAGAAGTTCTGACCGCGGCCGGAGTGGACAAACTCGAGTTTGGTCCAGATTACATCATTCCAAAACCGATGGACTCTCGCCTGCTGCCACGCGTAGCCAAAGCGGTTGCTCAGGCCGCGGTGGATTCAGGTGTGGCGCGCATCGCGATGCCAGACAACTACATGGCAGGGTAAGTCGCCCCATAGCGATACACAAAAAAGGTTGGCGATGGCCAACCTTTTTTCTTTCCGGTGATGATGAGGTGACGCTTACTCGTCGTCAAATGCCTCAAATTCGATGCCCATCGCGGTCATGATCGCTTTGGCTTCAGTCGGGATTTCGTCCGGACGGTCTTTGCGCAAATCTTCATCAGTAGGTAACGGCTGACCGGTGTACGCGTGCAGAAACGCTTCACACAGCAATTCACTGTTCGTCGCATGGCGCAGGTTATTGATCTGGCGGCGAGTACGTTCGTCTGTTAACACCTTCAATACTTTCAGCGGAATAGATACGGTGATCTTCTTGACTTGCTCACTTTTCTTGCCGTGTTCCGCGTATGGGCTAATGTATTCACCATTCCAGTCTGCCATTGCGCACCTTCGTTATTGTCATCTGTATAAAGAAAAATTAGGAAAGCTGAATTTTAGCGGGATTTAAGGCTATAAGCAAAGACATATAGACGTCTAGAAGTGTTGACGTCTTAATTTTTGAAAAGTAAAGTGGTGGCAATGGAGATGGAAAACGCCCTGATGTCACGATTTAGGTATAGCGTAATCCAACAGACAAGTCATCACCTGTTTCGAAAGGAAAGCCTCATGAGCACCCGCAAGCCAGCCACAATCGCGGTACGTACTGGTATCGAATCCGACACCCAGCATCACGCAGTCGTTCCCCCGATCTATTTGTCGACCAATTATGGCTTCCCGGCCTTTGGTGAAGTCCCCCAATACGACTATACCCGTTCAGGCAACCCCAATCGTGGCCTGCTGGAAAAAGCGCTGTATGAGCTTGAGTCGGGTCAGGGTGCAGTCGTGACCAACTGCGGGACCTCAGCCCTCAATTTGTGGGTATCCGCTTTCCTTGGTCCGGACGATCTGATCGTGGCCCCGCACGATTGCTACGGCGGCACATACCGTTTATTCAATACCCGGGCACAAAAAGGTGATTTCCAGGTTGCGTTTGTCGATCAATCCGACGACGCGGCACTGGAGGCCGCACTGGCCAAACGTCCCAAACTCATTCTGCTGGAAACCCCATCCAACCCGCTAGTGCGCGTAGTGGATATCGCCAAAGTATGCGAGAAAGCCAAACAATCCGGCACCCTAGTCGGGGTCGACAACACCTTTTTGACTCCGGTGTTCCAAAAGCCACTTGAGCTCGGCGCTGACTTTGTGATCCACTCCACCACTAAGTTCATCAACGGTCACTCTGATGTGATTGGCGGCGTGGTGATCACCAAATCAGTGCAACACGCCGAAGATCTGGCCTGGTGGGGCAACTGCATCGGCGCGACGGGCACTCCGTTTGACAGCTACATGACCTTACGCGGGATCCGCACACTTGGCGCCCGGATGCGCGTGCATGAGGAAAGCTCACGCGAAATTCTGCGTTATCTGCAAGCTCAGCCTCTGGTCCGCAAAATCTACCACCCGAGTCTGCCAGAACATCCCGGCCATGAGATCGCCAAAAAGCAGCAAAGCGGATTCGGCTCAATGCTCAGCTTCGAATTTGCAGGCTCGTTTGAACAACTGAAATATTTCGTCGGCCAGTTAAGTCTGTTTTCGCTGGCGGAGTCGCTCGGCGGTGTCGAAAGCCTGATCTGCCACCCAGCCTCGATGACACACCGAGCCATGGGAGAAGCGGCACTGGCGGAAGCCGGCGTATCACAGCAACTGCTGCGACTATCGGTCGGGCTGGAAGACGTCAGCGACCTGATTGCCGATCTGGATCACGCCTTTACGCAAGCAAAGGAGGCACTGTAAATGACGCCCTTCCGTCAACTGCACAAATTCGGCGGCAGCAGCCTGGCCGATCCGGAGTGCTATCGCCGCGTAGTGACCATTCTCAGAGAATATTCAGGCAACGACGATCTGGTGGTCGTGTCTGCCGCCGGCAAAACCACCAACCGTTTAATTGAGTTCACCGATGCGCTCAACAAAGACGGTCGTCTGGCACACGAGGTCCTGCAGTCCCTGCGTCAATATCAGTCGGAACTGATTGAGGACTTGCTGGACGGCGACAGCCGCGAGCAGTGTCTGGCCCAACTGCATGATGAATTCAGCTCACTCGGTGAGCTGACTGCGCCGCTAACAGAGTCCAGCCGCGCCGCTGTGCTGGGTCACGGAGAAGTATGGTCATCCCGCCTTCTGGCGGCCCTGTTGAACGCCAGTGATATGCAGGCTGTGGCTCAGGACGCGCGCGCGTTTCTGCGTGCGGAGGCCGGTACTCAGCCGGAAATCGATCGCGGCAGCTCCTATCCTCTGGTCAAAGATGTGCTGGCTCAGCATGCCCATCACCGTGTGGTGATCACCGGCTTTATGGCGCAAGACACTCAAGGCCATACGGTTTTGCTTGGTCGCAATGGCTCCGATTACTCGGCGACCATCGTCGGGGCGCTGGCCGAGGTTGAACAGGTGACCATCTGGAGTGATGTGGCCGGCGTTTACAGCGCTGACCCCCGTCTGGTCGGTGATGCCTGCCTGTTGCCACTGCTGCGCCTGGATGAAGCCAGTGAACTGGCACGTCTGGCCGCGCCCGTCCTGCACAGCCGTACCCTACAGCCAGTAGCGCAAAGCGCAATGGATCTGCATCTACGTTGTAGCCACGCACCGGAATCCGGCTCCACCCGTATCGAGCGGGTGCTAGCTTCCGGTCGCGGCGCCAAAATCATCACGTCGCTCAACGAAGTGCTGCTGATCGAACTGAGTTTCGGTCATGGCCACGACTTCCAGCGTTTACAGAATCAGGTGCTGGCCCACTTAAAGCGAGTCCAGCTTGAGCCTCTGGCATTTGAATCTCAACCGGATCAATTGTGTCTGCGGCTGGCCTATACCGCAGAGATCGTCGGCGGGGCACTGCACTACCTGCAAGACGCCGCCATCGATGCAGAAATCAAACTGCGTGAGGGCTACTCATTGGTGGCTGCCGTCGGCGCAGGCGTGATCACCAATCCCAACCACTGCTTTGGTTTCTACCAGCAACTGAAACACGCACCGGTTGAATTTATTTCCGAATCTTTGTCCGGCTTAAGCCTGGTAGCCGTCGTGCGTAAAGTCGACACCGAACCGTTAGTCAAAGGCATTCACACTCAGCTGTTTCAGGCGCAAAAAAGGGTGGCGATCGCTCTGTGTGGGAAAGGCAACATCGGCGCCAGCTGGGTTGCCCTGTTCACCGAACAAAAAGCAGAGCTGGAAAAACGCCACGGCATGAGCTTTGAGCTGGTCGCGGTGATTGACAGTCAGACCTATTGGTTCGATGAACATGGACTGGATCCGACTCAGATAGACGCCCGTTTTGACGATGAGGCGATTCCTTATCAGGACTGCGCTTGGATCAAACAAATCGGCGCGCTACGCAGTTACGATGATGCCATCGTGCTGGATGTCACTGCCAGTGCGGAGCTGGCCGAACGTTATCTGGAGATAGCCGAACAAGGCATGCACCTGATTTCGGCCAACAAAGTGGCCGGCTCAGCATCCAGTGAACAGTATCATCAGGTGCAGGATGCGTTTGCCAAAATTAACCGTCACTGGCTGTATAACGCCACGGTCGGGGCTGGCCTGCCGATCAATCATACCGTGCGTGATTTGCGCGAAAGTGGCGATGATATCGTCGCGCTGTCGGGCATTTTTTCCGGTACGCTTTCCTGGTTGTTTCAACAATACGACGGCAGTGTCCCCTTTGCTGAACTGGTCGATCTCGCCTGGCAGCAAGGGCTGACTGAACCCGATCCGCGCAACGATTTGGATGGTTCTGACGTGATGCGCAAACTGGTGATCCTGGCGCGCGAGTCCGGCCTGCATATTGAGCCAGAGCAGGTAAAAATCGAGTCGTTGGTGCCGGATGAACTGAGCGCAATATCACTGGATGATTTCCTCGACCGAGGTCAGCTTCTCAGTGAGCAACTGGCCGAGCGACTGGCGAAAGCTCAGCGCGAAGACAAGGTGCTGCGCTACGTCGCACGACTGGAGAAAAACGGCAAAGCCACTGTTGGCGTTGAGGCACTGAGCCGCGAGCATGCGCTGGCCAACCTGCTGCCGTGTGACAACATTTTTGCCATCGAAAGTCGCTGGTACAAAGACAACCCGTTGGTCATCCGCGGGCCCGGTGCCGGACGTGAAGTCACCGCCGGAGCGATTCAGTCTGATCTCAACCGACTGGCTGGCTTACTGTGATCTTTTTGCCCGTCTTGAACACAAGGCGGGCTCCGTTTGCTCCTCTGCACACCATAGGGTGAACTCCGCTTCTGATAGTAGAAAATACTGTTTATCACCCTCTGTTCCACACGTATCCAACATGCGTTATCTTTCGCTCAGAACATCCCACCAACTGGTCATTTATCGTCTACATTGATGTTGAAAAGTGCTCATTATTATCATGAGAAAAATTCATACTGACACTGTTGACATAAAAACGAATTCATTTCATTCTGTGGACATATAGACGTCTAAACGTCGATTTGAACAGTTGAGATTTGTGGTTAACGCCACCACAGGGAGAGTAAGATGGGATACACGCACGCAGGTCATATCGACGCACTGAATCAGAATATCGCTGAGCTTTCTGACAACATCAATGTGTCATTCGAATTTTTTCCACCCAGCAGCGAGAAAATGGAAGAAACCCTGTGGAACTCTGTTCACCGTCTCAAGACCCTGCAACCTAAGTTCGTTTCCGTTACCTACGGCGCGAACTCTGGTGAACGTGATCGCACCCACTCGATTATCAAAGAGATCAAAGCAGAAACGGGGCTGGTGGCCGCACCCCACCTGACGTGTATTGATGCCAGCCGCGAAGAGCTGATCCAAATCGCGGACGACTACTGGGCCAATGGTATTGAAAACATTGTGGCACTGCGTGGCGATATCCCAGCGGGAGGCGGCCGCCCGGAGATGTATGCATCTGATTTGGTGCAATTGCTGAAATCACGCCACGACTTTGACATTTCCGTGGCGGCGTTTCCGGAAGTACACCCAGAAGCCAAAAGCGCACAGGCGGATCTGCTCAACCTGAAACGTAAAGTCGATGCCGGTGCAAACCGCGCCATCACGCAGTTCTTTTTCGATGTGGAATGCTACCTGCGTTTTCGCGACCGCTGCGTGGCAGCAGGCATTGACGTCGAGATCGTGCCGGGGATTTTGCCGGTATCGAACTTTAAACAGGCATCGCGCTTTGCAGCGCAGAACCATGTCAAAGTCCCGGGCTGGATGGCGCGTCAGTTTGACGGCCTCGACGACGACCCAACCACACGCCAGTTGGTCGGCGCCAGCCAGGCGATCGACATGGTACGCGTGTTAAGCCGTGAAGGAGTAAAAGACTTCCACTTCTATACCCTGAACCGGGCAGAGATGACCTACGCCTTGTGCCACACACTGGGCGTACGACCGCGTTAATCTGCACAGCCACTCCCAAAAGAAAAACCCCTGCTCAATGGCAGGGGTTTTAGCATCGGGTCATGGCGAACTTATTCAACTTCGTCCATTTTACCCAGCAGGCTGCGAATGCGCTCTTGCCACTGGGCGTGATCTTGTTGCATCTGCTGTGCTTTCTGCTCCAGCTCAACACGGCTGTCACGCAGTTCATTGGCTTCACTCACCAGTTTCTGCTTCTCTTCTTTCAATTCTTCCACTTCCATTTGCAGAAGTGCGATCGTGTCTACTGCGGTTTGAATTTTTGCTTCTAGTTGCTCTAATACTTCAAAAGACATCTTAGCCTACCCTTTTGTTTATTCGGTTGACGTGAAGTGACTCTCCACCTAATGCCTTCATTCTACTCAGCACAGCGGCGAGAAACACTCTCTATATTCGATATTTTGCGCTATTCGGTTAAAAAAACGGCGCATATTGACAAACAGTTAACTTAAGCCCACGCCAGCCCTGATGCTGACTCGCTCTTTGGTCATTTTTGCATTCATTCTTGATCCAGTACAAGTGATACGGACGCAAAAAAGCAAACGTTTACTTTTTGATATGCTAAAATCGCCGCCGTAAATTTCCTCATCCTGTTTGACATTGGAGTCCTCATGAAACGCGATTTAGCAATGGCCTTTTCCCGGGTTACGGAAGGTGCCGCACTGGCAGGTTACAAATGGCTTGGCCGTGGTGACAAAAATGCAGCCGACGGTGCCGCAGTGGAAGTGATGCGCACCCTGCTCAATCAAACGGACATCAGTGGCGAAATCGTCATTGGTGAGGGCGAAATCGACGACGCACCGATGCTCTACATCGGTGAAAGCGTCGGATTGGGTGGCGATGCCGTCGACATTGCTGTCGATCCGATTGAAGGCACACGCATGACTGCCATGGGGCAGTCCAACGCACTGGCGGTACTGGCGGCCGGCGAAAAAGGCAGCTTTCTCAAAGCGCCGGATATGTATATGGAAAAGCTGGTTGTCGGGCCTGGCGCTAAAGGCTGTATCGATCTCAACAAGTCACTCGAAGACAACCTGCACAACGTGGCGAAAGCGCTCAACAAATCGCTCGACACCTTAGTGGTGATCACGCTTGCCAAGCCACGCCACGACCCTATCATTGCTCAAATGCAGGCACTGGGCGTACGGGTATTCGCTGTACCAGATGGCGACGTGGCGGCATCAATTCTGACCTGTATGCCTGACAGTGAAGTGGACATGATGTATTGCATCGGCGGCGCTCCAGAAGGTGTGGTGTCTGCGGCGGTGATCCGCGCGCTCGATGGCGACATGAACGGGCGTTTGCTGCCGCGCCATGAAGTTAAAGGCGAAAACGAAGACAACCGCATCCACGGTGCGGCCGAGCTGAAGCGCTGTCAGGAAATGGGGGTGGAAGCGCGAAAAGTGCTGCGCATGGATGACATGGCGCGCAGCGACAACGTGATTTTCTCCGCAACCGGCATCACCAAAGGCGACCTGCTCGAAGGCATTACCCGTCAGGGTAACATCGCGACCACCGAAACCTTACTGATACGTGGCCGCTGTCGCACCATCCGCCGCATCAAATCCACCCACTACCTGGAACGTAAAGATCCAGAAGTCAGAGCCATAATTCTCTAAACAAAACCGCCCGTTCTCTGCAACGGGCGGTTTTGCGTCAGCGGCGATGAATGTGTACCCGGTAGCCCGTGTCTGCTGGCAGAAAATCGACGTAATGGTCAACCGCTTCTAACGCATCATCTTCATGGTGCGTGACGTACAGCAGCTGGCTCAGCCCGGCAGAGGCGATCCGATTCAGCGCAAACCACACCAGTTTGCGGTTGAGATAGTCCAGCCCCTGATACGGTTCGTCTAGGATCAGCAGCGCCGGTTGCTTAATCAGCGCGCGGCCTATCAGGAGTAATCGTTGCTGACCATAACCCAGCGCTTTAAAGCTGACTTTGGCCAGCTCGCTCATCGCCAGTACCTCCAGCCACTGCTGCGCCAGCAGAATCTGATTTTTAGACGGCTGTTCGTACAGGCCAATCGAGTCAAAAAAGCCGGACAGTAGCACCTCCAGCGCGCTGCATCCGACCCGGTATTGCAGATGCAGCGCGGATGAGACGATCCCGATGTGACGTTTCACATCCCAGATACTCTCGCCACTGCCCCGCTTCATACCCAGCACGGTGACATCATTGCTGTAACACTGCGGGTGATCGCCCATAATGAGCCCGAGCAACGTACTCTTACCACAACCATTGGGCCCTCGAACCTGCCAGTGCTCCCCTCGGCGGATTTGCCAGTTTAACTGCGAAAAGATCAGCCCGTCCACGTACTCCACTTTGACGTCTTTCATCGCAACCAGAGGTTCCGGGTAGTCGTGCGGCGCGGATTGCAGCTCCATCAAGGCAAACATCGCCGAGCTTTTCTGCTCAGACAGCGCCTGCAACTGACGCATCAAAGGGTGGTCATGCCATTGCTCACGGGTCATCGTCTCAGTCAATGTCTCTTGGTCAAACAGAGCCACGTGGCTGATGCACTCGGGCAACTCGTCCTCACGTGAGGTAATGATCACCAGTTGCATCTCCTCAGCACACGAATTGAGTAATCCGGTTAACGCTTGACGGTGCGCGCTGTCGAGGCCCGAATACGGCTCATCGAGCACCAACATCTCCGGCCGCGCAGCCAGTGCCCGCGCTAACATGACCCGGCGAGTTTCGCCGGTCGACAACTGGCGAAAATGGCGTTGACGTAAGTGGAGCAAATCGGTTTGTTGCAGCAACGCGTCGCGTTCTGTCTCACAGAGATCGAAACCAGCCAACAGCTGCTCTACGGTCGAACCGTAGTCTATATGATCCTGAAAGTCTGTTTCGTCCTGCGCGATTTCCTGTTCGAGCAGTTGCTGTTGCAACGCCAGTGACACGCAAGCAATGCGCGCCGGTCGCGCCTCAATCGTGCCGCTGTCTCGCTCGGCGTCACCGCTTAATAGCTGCACCAGCGCTGACACACAGTGGCTGTGTGCCGCAAATACGGCCCAATGCTGACCTTTGGCCAAGTGCCAGTTCGAAATGGAAAGAGACGTTGCCGGATTGCGGTAACGAAGGTGGTCAAATTGCATGTACTGTCCTTGTTGTGCTTGTTGTTTTTTTCACCATAGTGCAGGAAGTACCCACGGAATACCAGCCGCCTAAAAAACAAAAACGGAGGCCGAAGCCTCCGTTTTTCGCAGTTAGGTGAGCGCGATGATTACATCATACCGCCCATGCCACCCATACCGCCCATGCCGCCCATATCAGGCATTGCAGGTGCATCTTTTTGTGGCATATCTGTCACCATGGCTTCTGTCGTGATCATCAGACCAGCAACTGAAGCGGCAAACTGCAGCGCACTACGGGTCACTTTGGTTGGATCCAGAATACCCATTTCCAGCATGTCGCCATACTCACCTGTCGCAGCGTTGTAGCCGTAGCTGCCTTCACCCGCTCTCACGTTGTTGGCAACCACAGACTCTTCATCACCCGCGTTAGTGGTGATTTGACGGATTGGCGCTTCCATTGCACGCAGCGCAACGCGAATACCCACATTTTGCTCTTCGTTGTCACCTTGCAGGTCAACAATCTTAGACGCGACACGGATCAGCGCCACACCACCACCGGCAACTACGCCTTCTTCAACCGCTGCGCGAGTCGCATGCAGAGCGTCTTCCACACGGTCTTTCTTCTCTTTCATTTCCACTTCAGTCGCCGCACCGACTTTGATCACAGCAACACCGCCAGCCAGTTTGGCTACACGCTCTTGCAGTTTCTCTTTGTCGTAATCTGACGTTGCGTCTTCGATTTGCTGACGGATCTGAGCCACACGACCATGGATCGCAGCTTCTTCGCCAACGCCATCAATGATGGTGGTGTTTTCTTTGGTGATCGTCACACGTTTCGCTTGACCCAGATCTTCCAGAGCGGCTTTTTCCAGCTCCAGACCCACTTCTTCAGAAATCACTGTACCGCCAGTCAGCACGGCGATGTCTTGCAGCATCGCTTTACGACGGTCACCAAAACCAGGGGCTTTGACTGCCGCTACTTTCACGATACCGCGCATGTTGTTGACTACCAGCGTAGCCAGTGCCTCACCTTCTACGTCTTCTGCAATGATCAGCAGCGGACGAGAGGCTTTCGCCACCGCTTCCAGTGTCGGCAGCAGTTCACGAATGTTAGAAATCTTCTTGTCGACCAGCAGAATGAATGGGCTTTCCAGATCCACACTGCCCGCTTCCTGGTTGTTGATGAAGTAAGGCGACAGGTAACCGCGGTCAAACTGCATACCTTCAACCACGTCCAGTTCGTCGTGCAGGGCCTGACCTTCTTCCACCGTGATCACACCATCACGGCCCACTTTTTCCATCGCTTCGGCAATGATTTTACCCACGCTGGAATCTGAGTTCGCAGAGATGGTACCCACCTGTTCAATTTCGGTTGATGTTGAACAGTCTTTCGACAGCACTTTCAGCTCTTCAACCGCGGCCGCAACCGCTTTGTCGATACCGCGCTTCAGATCCATCGGGTTCATGCCCGCAGCAACGGCTTTCAGGCCTTCATTAACAATCGACTGAGCCAGTACGGTCGCAGTAGTCGTACCGTCACCTGCTACGTCATTCGCTTGCGACGCAACTTGTTTAACCATCTGTGCGCCCATGTTCTGGAATTTGTCTTCCAGTTCGATTTCACGTGCAACAGACACACCATCTTTAGTGATAGTGGGCGCACCGAACGATTTGTCCAGTACCACGTTACGGCCTTTCGGGCCTAGTGTCACTTTCACTGCATCGGCCAGAATGTTGACACCTTCCAGCATTTTTACGCGTGCGTCATTACCAAATTTTACGTCTTTAGCAGCCATCTTTTATATCCTTTTCCAAATACGTTTTACGTTTTCGTTGTGATTCAGAGTTTATTACTCAACGATTGCCATGATGTCGTTTTCAGACATGATCAGTACTTCTTTACCGTCGATTTTCTCTGTCTTCGTGCCGTAGCCTTCTGCGAAAATCACAGTATCGCCAACTTTAACGTCCAGTGGCTGAACAGAGCCGTTCTCCAGGATGCGGCCTTTGCCAACAGCCAGAACCACACCACGAGTTGATTTTTCTGCAGCTGAACCCGTCAGAACGATGCCACCAGCAGATTTAGACTCAACTTCTTGGCGCTCTACGATAACTCGGTCATGTAATGGACGAATATTCATTGGTCGTCTCTCCTGAAAGTTTCCATGTTTGATTTGATAATTGCCTTAAACAAGCGGCAAAGCCTTGTCGTAACTATATGTGGGGCAATTGCGGCAATCCCAAGGGGGGGGACGGATTTTTTTGTGAGGCGGCTAACGAAATCACCACAAAGCAAAAGGGACGCCAAGTGGCGTCCCTTTTTACTATCGCTTTCAATCACATCGATTCGTCGTCTTCGCGGCGAAACGCAAAGCGTACCAGAACAATCGCGACACCCAGCATACCACCTAAAAGCGTACCCAGTACCGCTATCAGTGCGCGCTTCGGCTTGTCGCGGGAAATCGGTTGTTCGACATTTTCCAGGAAGCGGAAAGTCTGAAACTGAATGTCGCGATCGATTTTCAGGGTCTTGAGCATATCCAGTTTGGCATCAATTTGCTGCAGGCGAGGCTCAATCACACTGAGGTTCTTCACCGACTCCAGCGCCGTCACTTTCGCTGCCAGCGCCTTGGTCCCCAGATCGATTGAGAAGATTTCCTTGTCGTTGTAGCTTTGAATTGGCTTGTCTACCTCCGCAGCTTTAGCAATATTCAATGCGTACTGAGCACGCTCCGCTTCAACTTCAAGGCGGTTTCTCGCCTGAGATTCAAGAATACGTTTTTGTTGCACTAACTCATTGTGCTTAGTATCAATGATGGTTTGCAGGTTATTCAGCGCATCCTCACGTGCTTTGGCACGAATGATCTGCAAATATTCATTCAATAACGAATAACTGCTGGTTTGAGTGGTGGACTGAAAACTTAAATCATATGGGGCTGACGGCGTTTTATCTTCCGCTTTTGCGGTTATTTTCTGAAACCATTCAGCGTACAGTTTACGATTCCCATCTTGAGAACCATCGCTATTCTCATCAGCCGCCAAATCAAGTTGAGCCTTATACGCCTGGAACTCTTCGCTAGAATCAAGGAAAACACGCTTGTTATCGCTTGAGTTAAACGAGTCCACAAAACGTTTAAACAGAACTTTCGTATCAATAAGGCTGTCTAGCTCACGACTGACCAGTACCGTGCCATCTTCCTGATAAATATCAAAAATCGGTTGAAACTGCTTGACTTGCAGCTGATAGGCCGCCATATCCTGCAATTGTGGTTCAGTGACTTTTGCCGTAGAAGACCACCACTGCTGAGCCAACAGCGCATACGCGACTGCCAATCCCGCACAAGCAATTGTGGTAAAAATAACCGTTAGTTTACCCTTCCATAATACTTTAAATAGCTCTCGTAGATCGATCTCATCGTTTTGATGGTAAGCGGCAGGTACCTGAGGATGATGTTGGTCTGTCACAATTGGTTGTTGGCTTTGCCCTGTCACATTGAATCCTTTAAAGCTTAAAAATAATTGGGTAACAGTAAAAAATTAGTTGGAGGCGAAGTCTAACACAAGTCAATAAAGGCAAGAAAGCCAGGCGGCGTCTCATATTCGCGCTCCAAATGGTTATTTATAATACATTGTCAATCCTTTGCTTTATTAACTCGATCCGACATAATAGCTGGAAGAAAGGAGTGTACATGAAAACAATCGACAGGATCTTACAAACCATTAAGCGCGATGGTGCGGTCACCGCCAAACAACTGGCTGAAGAGCTGGGCATGACCACCATGGGCGCCCGCCAGCACCTGCAAGGCCTGGAAGACGATGGCATCCTGGCGTTTCACGATGTGCGAGTCAAAGTCGGCCGCCCGACCCGCCATTGGTCATTGACCAAAAAAGGCCATGCCCAGTTTGCCGATCGTCACGGCGAACTGACTATTCAGGTGATCGATGCGGTGGAAAGTGTCTTCGGTAGCGCAGGGCTGGAAAAAGTCACCCTGCAGCGAGAACAACAAACGCTTGAGCATTATCAGACCGCGCTGCAACCTTGCCATTCTCTTGAAGAGAAACTGTCGATGTTGGTTGAGCTGCGTGAGCAGGAAGGGTACATGGCCGAGCTGGAGTCATGCGACGATGGATACCTGCTGATTGAAAACCACTGCCCTATCTGCAAAGCTGCTAAGCGCTGCCCCAGCTTGTGCAAATCCGAACTCAACATTTTTCAGAAGTTGCTTGGCGAACAATATCAGGTCAAGCGGACGGAACACATCATCAACGGTGAGCGCCGCTGTACCTACCACATTCGCTAGACCAATCGTCTCATATTTAAGACCAGCCACAGGCCGATAAACCGTTCGCTGAATTGTTGCGTAAACTGTAAAGGTGTTGATAGTTTAATCAGCACTGCAGTTGAGGGAACAATCATGAGCAGTATGCCTACCCAACAACGGTTGCCGCCATTTGATGAACTGGTCAAACTGGCAGAACGCGATCCTGAAGCGTTTGACCGCTTCAAACATCAATTGTGTGATGAGATGATCGCGTCAGCCTCCGATTTTATGCAAGATCGCCTGCGCGCTCAGCAATCACACATCGACTTGTTAATCAGTCACTGCAGCAACCCGACGCACGTCAATGTGACATTGCAAAGCGAGTTATTTAAACAGTTTGCCAAGTTCCGCGACGCTCTGAATGGTGAACTGGATATCGCCCCGACCAGCGCCGACGTAGTCCCTTTCAGGCCCAAAGAGCAAGACTGGCGCTGAGGTGCGGTCATCTTCGTATCACAAACCATTACCGCGCAGGGAAATTTCGCCTCCGATGTAGGCTTCAAGGCCTGCCTCAGTTTCAAGTAACACACCACCCTGCTCATTGATACCACGTTCAATACCAGTGATTTCTCTTGGTCCCATGAGCAGCCTGACTGGGCGGTTGATGAAATTGTCCAGTCGATTCCAACGTTCGACGAACCCAGCCATTCCCTGAAACTCATAGTCTTCCAGCGCTTTGTGCAGAGTCTTCACCAGGGTGATCGCCAGTTGATTACGGTCTATCTCACGCCCTTGCAACGCCTGAGACAAACTGGCCCAGGGCTGAGTAATTCCCGGAGTATCGTCATCCATACTCAAGTTCATCCCCATGCCGATCACGAGATTTGCAGCAGCCCCTGCCTGTCCCGACATCTCAACCAGAATCCCGGCTAACTTGCGATCGCGAAAGTAGAGATCGTTGGGCCACTTGAGTTTAACGTCATCAATCCCCAAAGACTCCAGCGCTTCCACCACCGCCACACCGACAACCAGGCTCAGCCCCATCGCTGCCGCCATGCCGGCATCAAGGCGCCAGTACATCGACAAATACAAATTGGCACCGAAGGGCGAAATCCATTCCCGTCCACGGCGGCCGCGCCCTCGTGACTGATATTCCGCGATACACACCGAACCCGATTCCAACTGAGCGGCTTTATCGAGTAAATGTTGATTGGTTGAACCAATGATCGGAACCAGCTCTAGCGGCTTATCAGTCGCGGCCTGCAAAACCTGTTCATCCAGCAGTTGCATTGGCTTTGCCAGTTGATAACCTTTACCCTGGACACGGAAAATGTCCACGCCCCACTCCTGAATCCCTTTGATGTGCTTACTGATCGCTGCACGGGAAATACCCAGGGTATCACCCAGTTCTTCCCCGGAATGAAAGCCGCCTTGAGAAAGTTGCTTCAGCAATGTCAGTTTTACACTGTGATCTTTTTTCATTGCTGAGCCTCCAAAATCTCATTGAGACGAGTTTCGGCGCGGGCGCCCATAAAACGCACCTCATGCTCCAGTGCAATCGCATATTTTTCCTGCACACTGCGGCACACATGCGCCGCTAGACGAATCACATCTTGTGCGCTTGCATTGCCCTGATTGACGATCACTAACGCCTGTTTGGGGTGCACTTGTGCCCCGCCAATACTGTAGCCTTTCAGCCCACACTGATCGATCAGCCAACCTGCCGCGATTTTTACACCATCGTCGACCGGATACGCCACCACATCGGGATATTGCGCCAGCAGAGACTGATACTGCTCTGCGCTGATCACCGGATTTTTGAAAAAGCTCCCCGCGTTACCGATTTGGGCCGGATCGGGTAACTTATCAGTGCGGATCTTACACACCTGCGCAAAAACCTCTGCCGCGCTGGCCTCTGCCCCCAACGCTTTCAGCGGCCCATAGGCGATATTGGCCTGCCAGGCCTTCGACAATTTCAGGCCGACTGCCACCACAATGGCCTTTTGATACAGCGCGTGCTTGAACACTGAGTCCCTGTAGCCAAACTGGCACTCTGCGTTGCTCAGGCGGCGAACAGTAAAACTTTCAAGGCACAGGATATCGACGTATTCACAGACATCTTTGAGTTCCACCCCATAAGCGCCAATATTCTGAATTGGCGCAGAACCGGCACAACCGGGAATCATGGCAAGGTTTTCAATCCCGGCATAACCCTGTTCGACAGCCCAAGCAACCAACTCTGGCCAGTCTTCACCGGCTTCAATATGCAGCAACCTGTGTTCCTCGGTCTGAGAGACCCGCTTCCCCAACAGACCATTGACCATCACCACACCGTTAAACGGTTCAGTGAACAGCACATTACTGCCTTTCCCCAGCATCAGTTTTGGCAGCGACTGCCACTCAGCATGGTGGTAGACATCAATAATGTCGGTCACAGAATGAACGTGAACCAGATGAGCACAAGTCTCGGAGATGCCAAAAGTATGGTAGGGGCGCAGATCTGCGTGAGTTTGAGATTGCATAAGCTTGGTTTGCACAAATAATATCAGGTCAATTACACTGCCCTCATTCTACCCTCTTTTCAAGCAAAGTGAGAATGCCTCCACTCCGTATCGAACTGCTGGACCCGATTAAGCTGCCGCTGGTCACCCGACTGTACAAGGCTCACTACCCTTCGGCCAAAGCCAAAAAAAATGAAACCACCATCGTCTGTTACCAATATGATGCGTTGTGCGGGGTAGTACGTTTTCGCCCGCTAGATACCTTTCGCCTACTGACTGGCATGCTGGTGCTCCCGGAATATCGCGGCCAGGGCGTCGCCCATCAACTCATGCACTATTGCCAACAACACATCCTGGGTCATCAGGACTACTGCTTTGCCTACACGCACCTGGCGCCTTTTTACGCTCAACACGGTTTTGTTTCCGTGTCCACAGAGCAGTTACCTCCGCCACTAAAAGGGTTGTTTGAGCGCTACTGCCGCAGTGGGAAGCAACTGGTGGCCATGCACTTTAAACATCCGACAAGGCTTAAACCAGGCGGCAGTTAAGACCGCGCAGCCAACCTGATTGTTCAGCTTCGACGACTGAGCGGCAATGCCCAATAATTGATGTCATTCCTAGTCAAATGACTGAGATGTTTGATACTATCCATGGCTTGCAATTTTGCACACGGATAAGGTAACGCATCTAGATGATGACCAATAAGAACCCATTCGACACCCTTCCGACGCTGGCGCTGAATCCTGAGCAGTTTGAAACACTGTACTCAGCACAGGCGTTCAGAGATCGTCTGATCCAGGCGATACGGGAAGCGAGCAAGCGAATTTATCTTGTTGCTCTTTATTTGGAAGATGATGAGGCAGGCAGAGAGATCCTGACTGAACTTTATCAGGCCAAGCAGCGTAATCCAGGACTGGATATCAACGTCTGCGTAGACTGGCACCGCGCTCAGCGTGGTTTGATTGGCGCGGCGCCAGGCGAAACCAATGCGGCGATGTACAAAGCGTTTGCTGACCAATACGAGCATGACATTCCAGTGTATGGTGTGCCGGTCCGTGGGCGAGAAGTATTTGGTGTCTTGCATCTGAAAGGGTTTGTGATCGATGATCAGGTTATTTACAGTGGCGCCAGCCTGAACAATGTCTATCTGGGATACAACGACCGCTACCGCTTTGACCGCTATCATGTACTGAGTAGTCATACACTGGCCAATACGATGGTCCAGTTTATCCGCGAACAAATGATTGAGCACCCGGCGGTGAACAATCTTGCCTGCCCGGCGAAACCCAATACCAAAGAGATCAAAAACGACATCCGTCAACTACGCGCATCACTGGCCAAATCTGCCTATCAGTTTGACAGTGAGACCGTATCCACCGATCAGGTGGCAGTGACCCCCATCGTGGGTGTCGGGAAAAAACGCAATCGCCTCAATCAAGGCATCAACCAGTTAATTCGTCTGGCCAAAGATGAGTTGTTTATCTGCACCCCCTACTTTAACTTCCCGCGCAGCGTGGCTAAAGAAGTCAAAAAAGCCCTCAGACGTGGCGTGAAAGTCACGATTGTGGTAGGCGACAAGACCGCCAATGACTTCTACATTTCACCAGAGCAGGAATTCAAAACCATTGGTGGCCTGCCATATCTGTACGAGCGTAATCTGCGCCTGTTTGCCAAAGCCAACGAAGCCAACATTGCCAGTCGCAAACTGTCACTGCGTTTATGGAAACACGACAACAACAGTTTCCACCTTAAGGGCATCTGGGTCGATAAACGCTATATGCTGATCACCGGAAACAATCTCAACCCACGCGCCTGGAAACTGGATCTGGAAAACGCACTGTTCATTCAGGATCACTACCATTTGTTGACGGCGCAGTTTAACAAAGAAGTCGAGAATATCCTTGAACACACCCAGTTAATTTGTACCTACAAGCAGCTGGATAAAGTCGAGAATTATCCGGAAGAAGTACAGAAGCTGATCCGAAAAATCACCCGCGTACGTGCCGATCGGGTACTAAAACAAATTCTCTAGCCCCTGATGACTCAGTGAAGAATGTGACTTAGTGGACAACGGACGTCCGCTGATGATACTCATGTACTCACTCAATCACATGATATCCCAATTTTTGTAAGCAGTCCTTAAACGCTGTTTTTGCCTCCGCTTCGCCATGAATCAGGTGAATTTCTTTCGGTGGCACGTCGATTCCCTGAATAAAACGCAACAAGTCGGTTTGGTCTGCATGCGCGCTGTAACCCGACATGGTATGGATCTGTGCCCGCACATTAATCCACTCATCCGCAATTTCAACGCGTTTGGCACCGGACTGCAATACACACCCCAGCGTCCCCTGAGCCTGATAGCCCGCAAACAACACATCCGTGCGAACATCAGCGAGCAGCGCTTTAAGGTATCCCATCACTCGCCCGCCTTCACACATTCCGGACGCCGCGACGACAATAGCAGGCTCACCCGTTTTCGCCAGACGATTAACCAGTGCCAAATGCTCCCGGTAATGCTCGACCACCACACACTGGTCAAACGCCAGAGGATGCCGATGATGTTCCAAACGTTGTTTGGCTTCTTTGCCCCATAACTCCCGGTAACGACGATACGAACGCGTCACTTCACTGGCCATCGGTGAATCGAGTATGATCGGGATCTGACCGGTAATTCCCCGCTGGTAAATCAACTGCTCAATATCAAACAGTAGTTCCTGTGTTCTGCCCACGCTGAAGGCAGGAATGATAATCACGCCACCGTCTTGCAGCGAACGATTGATGATGGCTTCTAACCGCTCTGCCCTGTGTGCCACACTGTCATGCTGTTTGTTGCCATAGGTCGATTCGATGTACAGCACATCGGCTCGAGAAGGCGCCACGGGATCCGGTAGCAATGGCGTATCAGAAGGCCCAAGATCGCCGGAAAACACAATCACCTCACCGTTTTCTTGCCGAATTTCAACGTACGCAGAGCCCAGGATATGACCGGCCGGATTAAAACGTATCTCGACCGTTTCGCAGCAGTATGAGAGAGCATCGCCTCCTTGTGAGTCAGGAGGAGACAGCACAACGCCCTGCCACACGCCATACTCTATTGGCACAAAACGTTTGTTCAATGCCTCGAGTACACGCTGTCGCTGCGGCTTATCCATACCCAATTGCAGTTTCAGACCATCGCCCAGCATCAGAGGGACTAGCTCTGCGGTCGCGGGCGTACAATAGATCGGCCCGCTAAAACCCGCGGCGAGCAACCAGGGTAAGCGGCCGACATGATCAATGTGAGCATGCGTCAACACCACAGCACGAACCTGTTCAATCGAGAACTCGACGTACATAGGTCGGGCATCTTTCCCCTGAAACTGACCACAGTCGATCAACAGGCTACCATGTTCAAACTGTACCTCATGACAAGAGCCCGTTACTGTGTGTTTACCGCCATGATGGAATGTGCGCATAAGAAATCTCTGAGTCGTTTTTGGTAAGAATAAATAGTAATTCAGTGTACTTACTACTCTAAAAACCACGCAATGCGGCCTAACTCGCGTTCTCAAAGCCAACACATAAGTAGATAAGCGTCTGAGTGTCCGTTAAACTCAAATGCACAGCAAAGGGCATAACATTTGAAAATTCTAATTACAGGAGGAAGTGGCTTCATTGGTTCGGCACTGGTAAGACACTTCCTGGATAACACACCTCACCAAATCGTTAACTTAGACAAACTGACTTACGCGGCAGATCCAAAAGCACTGGAGGCGTATCAGCAGCACCCAAACTATACCTTTATTCAAGGGGATATTGGTGACGGTTGTTTGCTAGAGCAAATATTTGAAGCGCATCAACCAAGCTGGGTCTTTCACCTGGCCGCAGAAAGTCACGTCGACAAATCCATCTATGCATCAGCGGATTTTATAGAAACCAACGTGATTGGCACCTATCGGTTACTGGAAACCGCCCTTGGGTATTGGCACACGCTGACTCCAAAAAAGAAGTACACTTTTCGCTTTTTGCATATCTCAACCGATGAAGTCTACGGCGATCTAGAACTCGGAACTCACCAGAGCTTTAATGAAGACTCGCCCTATAAACCCAGTAGCCCGTACTCTGCGTCGAAAGCATCAAGCGACCACTTAGTCAGAGCCTGGCACCGAACCTATGGTTTACCCATTTTGATCACAAATTGCTCTAACAACTATGGTCCGTTTCAGCACAGGGAAAAACTCATTCCTAAGATGATCACCAATGCGTTAGCGGGCAATGCGCTGCCTATTTACGGTACAGGTAAACAAGTCAGGGACTGGCTACACGTAGATGATCATGTCCGAGCGCTTCACTTGGTGATGCAAAAAGGAAAAGTTGGCGAAACTTACTGTATCGGTGGTAATTGCGAGAAAACCAATCTGGAAGTGGTTACCTTAATCTGCGAGAACCTGGATAGAATCGTGCCCCACAATGCGCCACATGCTGCGCTTATCCGTTTCGTCGCAGACCGCGAAGGCCACGACCAGCGCTACGCGATTGACTCATCTAAAATTAGCAATCTTGGATGGAGTCCGTCTCACTTTTTTGATTATGAAGTCAATCGGTTATCAAATGTTTTATGGAATTACGTCAAAGATTGAATCCAATTTAACGACAAAGAAATCAATAAAGTAACCTATACCGTCGATAAAATCTGGTCTTTATCCAGCTGTTATTTTCATCTAAAATCCCGATACCACTATTACTACAGGCAAATACCCGTGCTCATTCCATTCGTCGATTTGGCTTTTTTATTCTTTTTTTCACTGGCTTCATTATTCCTCTTACGCAAAGCCGCTAAAGCGATTGGTTTGGTCGACAAACCCAATGCACGTAAGCTCCACAACGGTGCTGTTCCGCTCGTTGGTGGGATCTCGATCTGTTTATCGCTTCTTTATTTTCTTTTTAACAATCAAAACATCATTCCAAATACACCATTATATGCCGGATGCATATTAATTTTGGTTATAGTGGGCGCACTAGATGACAAGTTTGATATCAGCTTCAAACTTCGTTTTGCAATTCAAGCAGGGCTCTCGGTAGCTATGATGGTACTTGGTGGGATTGAGCTACATACTATCGGAAATGTTTTCGGAGCGGGAAATGTAACGCTGGGGTGGTTTGGCTACGTTGTTACCATTATCGCTGTTGTAGGCGCCATCAATGCGTTTAACATGGTCGACGGGATAGATGGCTTATTAGGTGGACTTTCGATTGTAACTTTCGGTGGGCTAGGAATTATGTTAGCGCACGACGGGCAGCTCAATATTGCCTATCTATGCTTAGTCATGGTGGTTATTATCATTCCATATATCCTACTAAACCTTGGAGCGTTCGGTCGAAAACGAAAAGTGTTTATGGGCGACGCCGGCAGTATGTTAATCGGCTTTACGGTCATTTGGTTTCTATTACTTTCCAGTCAAAATGGTAAAAACCCTCCCCTTCAACCAGTGACAGCACTATGGTTGATTGCTGTGCCACTAATGGATATGGCAGCCATTATGATCCGAAGAATTCGTCGCGGAGACTCTCCATTTAAACCGGATCGAGAGCACTTACACCACATATTCCAGCGCTTGGGCCTTAGTTCTCACCAAACATTAGTCGTTATCTTCTTAATTTCTGCAGTTTATGCTGGCGTTGGTATATACGCAGAAATGATTGGCGTCCCAGAATATGTAATGTTTTACGTCTTTATTTTATGTTTTTCCATATATTTAATTCTATTAAGTAACGTTTGGAAGATTACGAGCTACATTAGAAAAAACAAAGGACTATAA